>CAZSTA010000082.1:0-14932 GCA_964609495.1 uncultured bacterium
ATTTTGGTTGACAGGGGGATATAGGGAATATCTCAATCTAACTCAGCTCCAATCCAGGGTGATCTTAGGTTCATCCTCGATCTTCTTTGGAGCAGGATTATCTTCCCTACTTTATAATATCGCGTCACTTCTCAAATTCAGCAGTATCTATCTCATAAACTTTATGATCCTGCTTCTCTGGTTTATCATTAAGGCTATAGTCAATAGAGGAGTCAACTTAAAATTGGGGCGAAATAGCCTCTTCTTTATTCTGTGGTTTGCTCCTCCTCTAGGCTTTTATCTACTATTTCATTTAGCTAAAGCTGGATACACCTTAACCTATCTCTCAGGAGCCTATATAATATTAGGGATGCTTCTAATCGCCTCCGCCCGCGATAATCCTCTTACTCATATAACAAGAGCCCTCTTTGTTTTGCTCATTATTTCTAACTCTCTCTTTTTCATTTACGCTTCTCCCTCCTCCCAAAGAGGGGCGAAGACGATGATCTTATCTGGGAATAAACCGAGCGATTGGAGGGAGGTGACCAGGGGTTTTACCGCTAGGGCGATCAAAGAGAACGATATCTTCGTGGAGAGCTTTTTGGACAAGATAAAGGCTCATACTCAAGATTCGGATAGGACGCTCATTGTAACCGACCCCGAGGATGATTTCCCCTCTTGGCGGCATCTGATGTTCTATCTTCCTAACTACTATGTTTATTACTTAGACCCGAAGAGGAAGGACTTCTACGTCATAGGCAGAGATCACGATCTAAGCTGGGTCTCGCTGGAGCTGGTCTTTGTGGATGATGAAGTTGATAAGCTTATCAGCGGCTCCGCTGATATTGTATCTGAGAGCGCCAAGATCGAGCAGATAGGAGATAAGCCCGGTATCTTTTTGATAGATGTTATGGATAAGGAATTTATTTATAAGGGTCGCTCGTTCGTGAAGATCAAACTTGACACTTAGAGGCTCTGAATCGATTAGCTAAATAGGGAAACCAGTCCCTGAGATTCAAATATTCGATTATGAGTTCAGGATCTTGAATATTTCGGATAAAATACCAAGAAACTTTTAAGAAAGGGGAATTTTTATGAAACCTAAAGTTTTTGTTACCCGTCAGATTCCTGAGGCGGGATTGGATTTGCTCAAGGAGAAGTGCGAGTTGGAGATCAATAGGGAGGATCGAGTCCTAACGAAAGGGGAATTGATCAAGGGAGTTAAGCAAAGCGATTATCTCCTGAGCCTTCTCACCGACACGATCGATGCTGAGATATTTGACGCTAATCCCAACTTGAAGATAGTAGCTAATTATGCAGTCGGTTACAACAATATAGATGTCGAGGAAGCCACTAAGAGAGGGATAATAGTCACCAATACCCCTGGGGTGCTAACTGATACCACCGCCGATTTCGCGTGGGCGCTTTTAATGGCTATCGCTAGAAGGGTGACTGAGGCGGATAAATATACCCGTGCGGGGAAATTCAAGGGGTGGGGACCGATGCTCCTTCTGGGGAGCGATGTCTATGGGAAGACCCTAGGTATAGTCGGCTTCGGAAGGATAGGGAGAGCGATTGCCAAGAGAGCTAAGGGCTTTGATATGAAGGTTCTCTACTATGATCCATTTCGCGCTGATGAGGAGACGGAGAACCTGCTAAATGTTAAATCCGTTAGTTTAGAGGAGCTTCTCAAAGAATCTGATTATGTAAGTATTCACGCCCTGTTGATCCCCGAGACCAGGCATCTGATTGGGGCTGAGCAACTGGCGATGATGAAGAATACCGCTTATCTTATAAATGCCGCTCGAGGACCTATCGTTGATGAGAAGGCTTTAGCAAAAGCCCTAAAGAATAAGCAGATAGCGGGTGCGGCGCTCGATGTTTATGAGGAAGAGCCTGCTTTAGCCCCTGGTTTAGCGGGTTTGGATAACGTCGTTCTTGCTCCCCACATCGCCAGCGCCTCGATCGAGACCAGATCCAAGATGGCTGTAATAGCCGCTGAAAATATTATAGCTTGCCTCGAGGGGAAAAAACCTCCCACTATAGTCAATCCCGAGGTGCTTGAGAAGGAGTGAAATACAATGGGAAATAAGATAAAGATCACGGCTGGAGAAGTAGAGGCAGAAGCCGAGCTAAGTGATTCTACCACTGCCCAAAAGATATGGGAGGCGCTTCCTATCGAAGGTAGAGCCAATACTTGGGGCGATGAGATATACTTCTCCATCCCTGTTAAATCCGATTTGGAGAATGGACAGGAGGTAGTTCAGATAGGAGATCTGGGATATTGGCCTCCGGGTAGTGCCTTCTGCATATTCTTTGGACCAACTCCAGCCAGCTCTGGAGGAGAGATAAGACCAGCTAGCCCAGTCAACGCCCTCGGCAAGGTAGAGGGAGATCCCAAGGTATTCAAGAAGGTAAAGGGAGGAGCTAAGGTAAGGATCGAAAAGGTAGAGGATTGAGAGAAGGTCAACAACCCCTACTGATTTTCAATCAGTAGGGGCTTGCGAGAGCAAGCCCTGGTTGACTAGGAGGCACTGGTATGGTGCAGAAGTTAGCAAAGAGAAATCACATACACACCTTAGAATACTCCTCTCGTTCTAAGCTCTGTGGTTTGTCATTAAACAGTTCTGAGGGTAGGGACAGTGTGGCAGACTTAAAAACCTTTGCTAACAACTCCGAAGAGGCGTTCGGTGGAGGAACACTTTATATTAGTGTTCAACCCTTGTTAAGGGGAGGAGGCGCGGTCGGCTTCCTCCCCTTAAAGGAAACTTTTTTACCGTGAGTTCTATTTGAAGCAAAAGTTTCCTTTACCTCAAGGGCATTTGTTAGAAAAATCTACCATACTACTTTTAGTAGGAAGGAGGGCAGGCACTTCCTCCCCGACTGATTGTAAGAAGAAAATCTACTCGGGGTCTCCGTGCCTGATTTAAGATGATATATTTGCCAGAAGATCACCCTCATCTAAGGGAGATCGCAGATGCCTATTTCGTAGCAGCAGGAGATGAGGAGGAGAAAATCACCTTTGTTGTAGCCCTGGTTTATCAGGGAGATAAGTTTATTATGGGTTGGAATAATCTGCGGAGGGGCTGGGAGCTTCCCGGAGGAAGGGTTGAGGATGGAGAATCGCCCCTCGAGGCGGTGATGAGGGAGGTCTATGAGGAGAGTGGAGCTACTATCACCACCGCTCGCCGAATCGGAAGCCTCAAGTGGAAGAAGATCGAGACTGGCGATATCTTCACAGGGGCTGTTTTCGTAGCTGAAGCGCAGGAGATGGATGAGCTTCCTCAAGATTCTGAGATAATGAAGATCAACTTCTTCGTTGAGATCCCCGATCAACTCTCCTTTAGTTGCGATAGAGTCTTTTACGATGATATGTTGGAATGGGCGAGTAAATTTAGGGAACAAATCAGGAATTATAAGGGGTGAACTTTTTGTTCGGCATTTCGTTAATTTATAATGAAAAGTGGGAAGGCCGAAATGATATGCTCTGATGAGGAACTTATGATCAAATGTAGTAAGGGCGATCGAAAAGCCTTCGATATACTTTTCCAGAGATATCAGAATCGTCTGCTCAACTTCATCTACCGCGTTGTAGGGGATGAACATCTAGCGGAGGATCTATTTCAAGAGACTCTGATCAGGGTTATCAAAGCGGCTCCCAGCTATAAACCTCTAGCTAGATTCTCCACTTGGCTATACCAGATAGCTCTAAATGTCTGCAAGGATGAGCTGAGGAAGAAGAAGCGACGATGGATGATCGATAATCCTGCGCCAGAAAGCGGGCATTGGGAAGCGATATCGAGTCATCCTGTCTCTCTAGAGCAAGAAGTTGAGGAGCGGGAGCAGCTTGGCGTTCTCCGAAGAGCTATAGATTCTCTCTCCCTAGAACATCGAATGGTTCTAGTTATGAGAGAATACGAGGGATTATCTTACGAAGAGATAGCCTCTCTCTTAGATATACCTGTGGGGACGGTCAAATCCCGTATGCACTATGCCTTACAGCGAGTCAGGAACTATGTGGTGAGGAGGGAAAGACTGCTCAGGGAGAAGGTGATAAAACGTGGATTGTAAGGAACTGCGAAATAATCTTACTCATTATATCTACGGGGAATTACTGGAGGAAGAAGAGGAGCAGGTCAGGAAACACATCGATAATTGCGGAAGATGTTATAGGGAATACCTTTCCCTTCTTCACACTAGGAAGCTCTTAAGCAACTGGAGAAATATAACTCCCTCTCCTGCCCTAGCGGTGAATTGGCGAGCGAATCTAGAGGAGTTTTTCCCCGATAAACCGAAAATTTCTACTATCGCTTCTCCCTCTAGTTCTCTAAAGAGGCTAAAGGAGAGATTATCTTCTCTCTTCAATGCCTCTCTTTATCATAAGCGAGTTCCAGTCTCCATTTTGATCTTAATAGCCATCCTATCCTTATTTTTAGGATATCTCCTTGGTCCCTTTTCAGTGGCTAGAGAGGGGCGCACACCTTCGAATGATGAGAAATTGATCGATATCGCTCAAGAGATATTAGCTCGAGACACTGGTTTCGAGCTTGTGAATGGGCAAAGTGTAATTGGGTTTATAGACTAAGAGGGGAACAAGGATTACGGAGGGAACTATATCCCACGATCTAACTCGTGGGATATATTAAATTATGCTCAAAAGATCAGCAATATTTGCGGTATTGATTATATTATTCTGGTTGAACAATAACCTCCTCTCAAGCGCAGAGGGTAAGCTTCCCCACCCCAAAGAAATGCTGAGGAACAATGAGGTAGCTAGGTATAAGGTAAGCTACTTAGGGACCTCGGTTATAACAAATACCTCTTTTGAGGGGATAAAGGCGACGAGCGTTATCAAGATAGCTCACAGTCTAAAGGGCATAGATAGGATCGAGTATATTAGCTCTACCGAGAGGAAGGCTGGGGATATAATCATCAGCAGTGAGGAACTCCAACTGAATTATGATGCCTCTAGCGGAGAGTGGTTTGCCTTTTACAAGCCCAGTACCTGGGCGAAGGCCAGAAGGAAGTATATCGAGGAGTTGCTGGAGAGAACTTTCTCCCAAAGTTTATTGGAATATAAGGGGACAGAGTCCATAGCTGGACGCCGAGCTTATGTTCTATACCTTGCTGAAAAGAGGACAGGAAGAGTCTATACCAAGATATGGTTGGATAGCGAACATTGGATAACCCTCAGGATAGAATCTTACGGAGAGAATGAGGAACTTGAATCATTCTCCACCTTCTCGGATATATATTTCTTCCCCTCTTATATAGTCATAGATGAGAGAGAATGGATTCCCGAGAGTCCTGAAGCCATCGCCTATCTAGGACAGCGTCCGATCGCCCTGGATAAAGCCGAGGAGGAACTTCCTCATCCAATTTTTCTTCCGACTTATCTCCCCTTGGGCTTTGCTGTTGAGAAGCATCTCATCGCTGAGAGGGAAGATAAGTTAGAGTTTACAACCCACTTCACTAATAAGACGGGTTTTATCATCTTAACTGAGAAGGAAGAGCCCTATAACCTCGCCAATCTATCATCTTATGAAGATGTCGATATCGGAAGCTATAAGGGGAAGCTGTGGTCCAATAGCGAGGAATTTACCAGAAGATTGATTTGGAATTTCGATATAGATGATAAGAAACTGGGCTTCAGCTTGACCGCGAGTAGAGATGTAAGCGAAGAGGAGTTATTCAATATAGCGGCTTCTATAAGTGATTTAGAGTTACCAGAGGATATCACGCCCTGAGAGATAAGAGAAGAATATCATAGGAGCTAAATGCGAGGATATTGAGGAGGAGCTATTTTGAATAAAATTATATGTGGAGATAATCTAAAGTTGATTAAAGAAGTTCCAGATGAAAGTATAAATTTAATCATAACTTCACCTCCGTATTACAAACAGCGAGATTATGGGGCAGGAATAGGAAATGAGAAAACAATCGAGGAGTATATTAATAACTTATTAAAACTATTTCGTGAGTGCGTTAGAGTAATCAAATCAGATGGTAGTATTGTTTTTAATATAGGGGATAAGTATGAAAAAGGTAATCTTTTATTAGTTCCATATAGATTTGCTATTGAAGTTCTAAATAAAGAATCAGTAAAACTCGTGAATGATATTACCTGGGTCAAGTTAAATCCTACACCGAGACAATTTAGGAGGAGACTTGTAAGTAGCACAGAGCCGTTTTTTCACTTTGTTAAATCTGATGACTACTACTATAATATAGATGCGTTCCTAAACCATTTAGATACGGTAAAGAAAAAAAATAGAAGAGTCCATAATAGCATTGGTAAAAAATATTTTGAATTGATAGAAGGATCATCATTATCAGAGAAAGAGAAAGGGATGGCAAAAGAAGAATTAGAGAATGTGATACAAGAAGTTAAAATGGGTAAGATAGCCAGTTTTCGTATGAAAATAAGGGGTATTCATTCTCCACCTTTTGGTGGACAGGAAGGTGGTAGAAAAACCCAATTAATGAAAAAAGGATTTACTATAATCAGAATTCATGGAAAAGCTTTAAAGAGAAATGTTATTGAATGCGCAGTAGAAACAATAAAAGGCTGTAAACACCCAGCTATATATCCTGAGTATATAATTATAGAGCTACTTAAATTGCTTACCCGGAAAGAAGATACAGTTTTAGACCCCTTTATAGGGTCAGGTACAACTGCTATGGCATGTAAAAAATTAGATAGGAATTATACAGGCTTTGAAATAAACCCTGAATACTGTAGATACTCTAGAGAAAGAGTAGAAAGGGTTGTATATCAACCATCGTTGGAGTTATTTTAATGACACAAAGGAAAAATCCAAAAGAAATATTGGAAGATACTTATAATATAATGGTAGCGTAAGTCTCCGATATGGAATGTTTTTTGATAAATCAGTCCCCTAGCCTTCTGGCTTGGGCTTCTTCGCTCCATATTCTATAGCTGGAAGATAGTCGAACAAGAACTAGAGCTATAGGCAATCTCTATTTTCCACTTTCCAACTTCTTCTGGGCTTCCTTCCCAAGATCGCTCTCAGGAGCGAGTTCTATAACCATCCCGAATTTCCTTCGAGCCTCTTCTATCTCACCTTGCTCTTCATAGATGATACCTAAACTATAGAGAGCGAGAATATTTTCGGAGTCTAAGGTTAATATCTTGCCGTAGTATTCTATAGCTTCCTCTTTATTTCCCTTTCTGTAAGCCTCAATAGCCTTGCTGACATATCCTCGTATTTTGATCTCGGAATAGGATGGTATCGCTAATTTCACCTCTGGATACTTATCGATTATCTCCCTATTCTGGGAAGAGTTTGAGATGAAGACTGAGGCAGATTGATCGGAGTATATCAGAATCGAAGCTGGGCTTTCATCTAAAACATAGGCTAAGGTGAGGACTGTAGGAACGAGAATAGTATTGATTCCATACTTTTTCAGTATCTCCTCAAAGCCATAAGTGGCCCCTTGTATTTTAGCATAATCCTCCAAAACTTCGAGAGAATAGACGGGGGTTCTACCATCTATGAAGATCTTATACTCCGAGTATAATCTCCAGAGCGTATATCCTCCCCAAGAATACGTATTGAACAATCTCTGAGGAAGCTTGTTATCCTCTATAAAATCTATAGCCTTTTTAGGGTAGCGAGCTCCCTCGAACATCTCATCGTTTATATCTTGAATGAATGGATTTCGCAGAGGATCAGTAAAAGTAATAAAGCTATATACCAGATAAATACCTAATAGGAGGATAACAACTACTCTGAAAGCCAGATCGGAGGTTAAAACTCTTAACCTCTCTTTTAATCGCAACTCCTCCGAGGCAGATAATAGATATTTCGCCAGTATAGGGGATACTATGATAACGAATAGGGGGATATTGCGAAAAGACGTCAGCGATATATGAAGCATAACGATGAAGTTACCTATATCTATAAAGCTCACCCTTTTACCAGATAAGACCATTGAGATTATCGTCAAGAGTATCATAAACTCGAAGGGGCGGGTTGAACTCAGATTGAATTTAGGGGATGCCCACTCCACTCCAGCCAGTCCGGTGGTAGTTTGCTCAAGGTGCATGAAGGGAAGGATTACCGAATGATAGGTATAAGGATTTATCAGGCAAGCGAGAATGGCTATTAAAGCTATCTTAGTGAGGAAGATAGCTTTTTCGTTATTTATATCAGAACTTTCCCTTTCTTCAAGGGGAAGAATCTTCCCCTTAAAGTAGCTATCCAAAAATCCCCCGATAGCGAAGATTAAAACCAAAACTATGCCGATAGCGAAGCCGGGATGAAGATTGATCCAAAATATCATAAGCAAGGGAATCATCCAGATAGGACTTTTGCCCTCAATACGATATTTATAGAGTATATAATAGGATATGGAGGAGAAGAGATAGGTAAATATTTGAGGACGAACGACCCATCCCCTTCGACCGATATAGGCTGATAGAATTATAATAAGACAAGCTAGATACAGATTTACTTTGCTATCTAATAATATCTTCAGGACTATAGCGAAGATGATCACGATTATCAGGGATTTTAGGAGAGATAAGGAAATTGAACCGATGCCACTATATAGAAGATAGAATATAGCCTGGCTCAACCACCATCCGTTGATCCAGGGTAGAGAAGCTGTGTAAGAATAGATATCCTCCCTAGGTATCGCTTTTAGCTGAACGATCGATTTACCAACTCGAAGGTGCATCCAAATATCGAAAAAAGTAAATTCAGATAACGCTAGGTAGAATACTAAACCTAAAGTGATAATTATAACGGCTTTATCAAGCACATTTTTATATCTATCATTTTTTAACATCGCTGATTAGAACCTCGCTACTTTCTTCGATATTCTCATTATATCATAAAAATCGATTCTGTCAACGAGTTCGGGATAACCCGAAACTCCTTGCTTTTCCATCTCTAATATGTTATATTATAGATATGATGAAGAAATCATTTGTTTATCTGATAATAGTTATTATAGCTTTAGTTTTAGCTATCTCGATTATCCAGGCTGAGAAAAAGGGAACTTTTGCTTCCAATAAAACTCAAGGTAAAAAAGTTCCCTTTCAGTTGAGGATAATATCCTTTAAGATGGCTTCGGCTGAGGAAAATGGCGCTAAGGTAGAGATGAGGATATCCGAACAGGATAATTATAGAGAGGCGATCCGATGGCTGAAGGCAACTGTAGGAGGAGAAGAGGCTCAGAGTAACATCGAAGGAAGAGCTTATTATATACTGGGACAGCTCAACTTCAAGCTGAGGAGATGGGATAGAGCCAGATATTATCTCGAATTAGCCTCCGATATATACCAGATACTAGGAGATTATACTCAATACTATATCGCTGAGACCTACTATAATTCTCGAGATTTTCCTAGGGCGATTATAATATACGAAGAGTTGTTGAAACAATACCCTGATAGCATCTGGGCTCCTTCCTCTCAGTTGAAGATAGCTTTCGGCTATTTTCTGCTGGAGGATTTCGAATCCTCCGAAAAGGCTTTTCGCAAGCTGATCACTACTTATCCCAAAAGCAAGGAATCGGATAGGGCTTGGTTAGGGTTGGGAAGCAGTTTAGAAGAAGAGGGAAGGATAAAGGAGGCTATCGATGTTTATCGAGAGCTTGAGTTCAAATTTCCTCTAAGTGCCTATGTTAATATAGCTCGCTCTCATTTAGCTCAATTAACGAGTGAATATAGGATAACACCTAGATTACCGACCGCAGATGAACTTTACGAGAGAATCGAAACTTATTACGAAGCTGGTAGATGTCAATCTGCGGTGGAAGATATAAAACAATTTCTATCACTGTATCCTGATAGCCCGCATAGTGATGATGCCGCTTTCCTCAGAGCTATGTGTAATTATAAGGTCAAGAATTATAAATGGGCTGGAATGTTCTTCCAACAAGTGATCGAAGATGAGAACTCATCTGAGGAGTATGTAGCTCAAGCTCGCCTGTATCTAGGAGATATCGAAAGGACGAACGGTAACCTTGAGAAAGCTATAAAGCTATATGGAGAGGTTATAAACTATCATCCTAAACTTCACTATGCAGTTGAGGCGGAATATCACCTCGCTGAGATAAGGAGTTGGCAGAAGGAGGATGAGCTTGCCATTTCGCTCTATCAGAAGCTAGTTGAGAATCATCCCGAAAGTTGGCTGGCTGATGATTCCCTCTGGAATATAGGTTGGCTTAGCTATCTAGGTGATAATTATGAGAGATCTTTTGAGGCATTTCATAAGTTGACCTCCGATTATCCATCTTCCAATAGAATCGTCGAGGCTCTATATTGGGAGGGGAAATCTGCCGAAAAGCTGGAGAAATGGGAGAAGGCAGTTTCCGCTTATCAAAAGCTGATACGCAAATATGCCTATACCTATTATGGATATAGAGCTCAGGAGAGAGTGGGATATCTCGAAATTCGTAATGTTCAAGAACTTTGGCAACGCACTGGTGAGGATAAGCAGAGTGAGGGTGAGATCGTAGATGATAAAGAGGAGATATATACACCCCAATTTGCTGAACATCTATCTAAAGGAGAGGAATTAACAGCTCTTACCTTTTATGATGAAGCGGCTAAGGAATTCGAATTAGCGCTCGAAGAGGTGGCGGAGGATACAAAGCTGGCTCTCAAATTAGCCGATACCTATAGTAAAGATAACGATCATCATAAAGCTTTGAAAGTTCTATGGAAATATTTCCCTAGATATCTAAATGGTGAGTGGGCTCCAGATATACCGGGGGAGATTTGGAGTATAGCTTATCCCCTCGATTATTGGGAACTTGTAGAGCGATATTCACAGGATAGGAACTTGCCACCTTTTCTGGTAATAGCTTTAATCCGAGAGGAGAGCACCTTCTATCCTAACGCTCAATCCTGGGCGGATGCCCGAGGACTGATGCAAGTTATCCCCAGCACTGGGGAGTGGATCGCCGAAAAAATAGAAATGGATGGTTATAATCACGGGCGCCTTTACGAGCCCGAGTTAAATATTATGTTGGGCAGTTGGTATCTCTCCTATCTGATGAATAGATTTGATGCGAACTTATTCCTAGTGCTAGCTGGATATAACGGCGGTCCCAATCGAGTTCAGAGATGGTGGGATAATAAGAATAGCAGCGATATAGATCTCTTTGTGGAAACTATCCCCTTGGATGAAACTAGAAATTATGTTAAGAAAGTGTTGAGAAGTTATAATCAATATAAGAGAATATATGGAAATAGTGAGGAGGAACTAGGTAAATCTAGATAATGCCAGTTTATGGGATCATTGTCTTCTCCGAATTAATCAAGCTACTGAAGGGTTTTCCCCTACTTTCTAACTGCCTCTTCTGAAGAGAAAAGATAAAAGATAGGAGATAAGGTAGCAGGCTCCCCGGAATTTTTTATTGAAATTTCCCTCAACTTATGTTATAATTGAAATTAAGAGTTTACATAATTTCTAGCGGAATTTTATTAGAAATTCTCCAGACTTGGGTATAATGTAAGTAGATAACTAAATATCCACATTATGTGGAGGCGATGATTCTATAGTCTGTATTTGGGCACTTGGACTATAGGCTAGCCAATAGTGAAACCAGCCACTATATTCGTGGGTGGTATTTTTATATAATTTAAGGTGTATATATATATTCTATAGTTTCGCAGTTTTTGAAGATGCTAAACTGAAAACTCCATTTCCAAGCGGATTTTGGGATAGAGGAGGATATGTGAAACAAATTCTGCAAAAATTCTTATTAATAGTAGGTTTTTTGAAAATCTGTGAAAGTATAGGATCTACTTAAAAATAAAAAATTATAAGAAGAATTTTTGATGTAAGATCTTCTCTTTTTTTCTATTCTAATAATATATAGAGACTCAAGTATCGTATAAAAGATAAGGCGTATATATTGTTTGCTTCAATAGTTTCCGAAAAATCTTACTTAGAGGAGAGGTGAGATAAGTTGAGAAATTACAAACTCTATATTTTAACCTTTCTCGTAGTTATGTCCTCTTTAGCTTGGGAAGGAATCGCAAGTGCGATATCTGATAAGATCTCTCCCAAGCTTTGGGAGGAGGCTCAAACATCTCCCGAGGTGAAGGTGATAATCTATCTGAAGACTCAGCCTGTGCCTGAGATAGCGGAAAGGGTAAAAGCTGATTACAGGCCTCGGATAGAACAGTTGGAGAAACAGATACAATTGCTTTATCCCGATTTAACACCTAAGGGAGGGGAAAAAGATACAGATAAGGAAAGAGACCTGGCTCGTCGTTCTTTGGAATCCCTAACTCCTGAGGCGAAAGCGCAGATCAGAGCTCTGCATGTTCAGTTGGAGAGGGAGTTAGAGGATATGAGAATGGAAATAGTGGATAGTGCGGAATTTTTGATCAAGGGTGAGCAGGACACTTTGGCAAGCTATATCCAATCGGTGGGAGGAAAGGTAAACTATAAGCTGAGAATAACCAATGTGATAACTGGGGTGCTTCCTAGCGATAAGCTTCAGGAGGTAGCGAATCGTTCTGAGGTTGGCTATATATACCACGATGAAAGGATGGAAGCCCATCTAAATCACAGTGTCTATGCTATAGATGCCGATGTCTGGAAAGATAATGGTTATCTAGGCACTCCTTATGATGTAGCAGTGATAGACAGCGGAATCGATGATAGTCATCCAGCTCTATCCAGCAAGATGTCCCTGACTTATCAGAAAGTGTTCCTAGCTGGAGCAGGCAATCCAGCGTGGGATAATACCATCGATGATGTTAATGGTCATGGGACTCATGTCGCAGGTATAGTGACGAGCACAGATGGTACCTATGGAGGAGTAGCTAGTGTGGATCTACTCATCAACTGCAAGGCAGGTTATGATAGTAATGGGGTCGATGGAGGACCTGCCTATATGTATTGGTCCGATGGGATGGCGGCTGCAGATTGGGCGATAGCTGGCGCTATAAGCGATCATGCTGATGTGATAAACCTGAGCTATGGAAGTCATTCTTACAGTGGTGACGATACTGCCTATAGTCGCTTCTGGGATGGAGTGGTGATGGATATGAATATCCCAGTGGCTATCTCAGCAGGGAATGATGGGACATCATACCCTATCAGTGAGCCCAGTATAGCCTATAACGTCTATAGCGTAGCCGCAGTTGACGATAAGAACGATGCCACTGCTGGCAATCCTGATAGAGGCGATGATACCATAGCTTCTTACAGTAGTAGAGGACCAACACCTGGGGGAAGGAAGAAACCGGATATAGCTGCCCCTGGAGGCGAGATTTATCCTGCGATAATGTCCTGTGATAACTCCTGGGAGACAGCACCAGACTTTGTCTCTGGGATGGGGACTAGTATGGCAGCTCCGCATATAGCTGGTGCGCTAGTGATACTCCGTGATTATGGGATTTCCTGGACTCACGGGCAAAAAGCTGTTTTGCTGAACACCGCAGAGGATAAAGGAGGCGCTGATTGGGATACTGAGTATGGTTGGGGATATGTCGATCTCGCTCATGCTTACACCCACAGAAGTGACTATTTTTATGATACAGTTACCGCTTCTGGGACGCCTGGAGACTATGAGCTGTATAAGGGATATGTCTATTCAGGAGATACAGCGACCTTGGTCTGGGAGAGGCACGTAACCTACTCTGGAGCCAGTTATCCGATCACTTACTATTCGCTCAGCGATTTGGATCTCCGGATGTACAGACAATCGGACGGAGCAGCGCTCGATTATTCGACTTCCTGGATAGACAATGTAGAGCAGGTCCAAGCTTCGAGCTCTAATAATGTGGTCCTCAGGGTTAACTCTTTTTCGTTCCCTACTGGCATAACCAGTGAATATTTCGCTTTAGCAACGGAGGAAGGCTTCACCCGCACCGATGGGCCATCTTTCAGCTTGACGACAACTAACTATAAGGCCATAGTGAACCGAAACTTCACTGCTCAAGTTACTGTGAATAACATCGGTGATGTGCCAGCCCATGGCGTCAACGTCGCTCTATCCCTTCCTACCGGAGTAAGCCTTATCTCTGGCTCCAATCCTCAGAATCTAGGGACTATCAATAATGGGTCGAGTAAGACTGCTACCTGGACTCTCAAAGCTACTTCTCTTGGAGCTCACACTGTGAACGTGAACGTTAGTAGTTCTTCCTACGGAGAGTCCTTCTCTAAGACAGGCTCCTTCACAGTGACCGCTTCCAAACCTTATACCTGGTATTTTGGACAGGGATATGGAGGGAGTGGCTGGCAAACCTATGTGATGATGTCTAACTCTAGTGCTTCCTCAGTGGCCTACGACGCTACCTTCTACAAGGAGGGAGGAGGAACAGTAACTGACTCGGGGACTATCAATCCCTATGCTCGAAAGACGATAGCCGCTCATCTCCTTCCTGGCTTGGGAGATGCCTTCTCGGCCAAGATAGAGACGGGTGGGCCGATAGTAGCCGAGCAACCGATGTATTGGAACTGGAGCGGGGGATTCCCTCAAGGAGGACATACCACCATCGGAGCACCGGCCTTATCAACTACCTGGTATTTCGGACAGGGATATGGAGGGAGTGGCTGGCAAACTTATGTGATGATGGTTAATCCCCATAGCTATCCAGTGAACTACACTGCTTACTTCTACAAGGAGGGAGGAGGAACAGTAACTGACTCTGGGACCATCAATCCCTATGCTCGGAAGACGATAGCGGCTCATCTCCTCCCTGGCTTAGGAGATGCCTTCTGTGCCAAGATAGTGGCGAGTGACCCGATAGTAGCGGAGCAACCGATGTATTGGAACTGGAGTGGTGGCTTCCCCCAAGGAGGACATACCACTATCGGAGCACCGGCCTTGTCAAATACTTGGTATTTTGGACAGGGATATGGAGCGAGTGGCTGGCAAACCTATGTGATGATGGTTAATCCTCATAGCTTTCCAGTGACCTACACTGCTTACTTCTACAAGGAGGGAGGAGGAACAG
>CAZSTA010000083.1:0-14838 GCA_964609495.1 uncultured bacterium
AGAGGAAGCCATCTCCGAATATAAAACTGCTCTCCAGATCAAACCTGATTATGCTGATGCTCACAACAATTTAGGACTTCTCTACAAAGATCAAGGGAAGATAGAGGAAGCCATCTCCGAATATAAAACTGCTCTCCAGATCAAACCTGATTATGCTGATGCTCACAACAATTTAGGACTTCTCTACAAAGATCAAGGGAAGATAGAGGAAGCCATCTCCGAATATAAAACTGCTCTCCAGATCAAACCTGATTATGCTCCTGCTCACGTTAATCTAGGACTTGCTTATAAGGAGAAGGGAGAAAAAGAAAAGGCAATCGAACATTTTGAGAGATATTTAGAATCATCTACCGATGAGTATTGGAACAATAAGGCTAGGGAAAATATCGAAGAATTGAGGAAGGATATTACCACGAACTCTGAGGATTAACTGCACTGTTATATAATGAAATCCGAGAGTCAATTACCAATTCATCAATTTGGTGATCCTATTCAACAATACCTCTGCCTCAGCCTGAGGGGTATCGGGCGTTATGGCGAGTTCATCACGCTCAGCATTATACTCGGTCTTGACGATATAAAAGGTAGCCTCAGAATCGAGAATATCATCCGTATCAAATGCTGATTCACGAGTGATAAGACCTCGAATATGAATCACCTTGCCCGCTCGGATATGAGAGACAGGAACAAGGCGTCCTTGCATATCCTGGACTGGCTTGGTTAGAACTATCCTAGCCTGAACAACTTTAGGCATAGCATGCGCTGCAAGGAAGAGCTCCCTAGCTCGCTGTGCCGCGGCAGTGGAGATAACCTTATCGATGATAACTGGATATTCCCTGGTAAGACCATACTCGGAGATAGAGGAGGAATATTCGGAAGCAGTAGTCCGAACTGGTTCTCCTTGAGGATTCAGATAACGAGTATAGACGCGATTGAACATCGTTTCTCCAAGCCGCTCTAATCGCTCGATACGACAATCCTTCAAGCGAGTATAGTAATCCACAGTATCATAATCCTTCTTCGCAAAGTAGGGCTTGCGATCCTCCCATACGTTAAAGAGCCATCGCTTGGCATCGTAACCATTGTCAAATTGAGAACACCACTCGATAACATCCCCCGGGGTCCAATCCTCATCGAAGGTGGAGGGAACGAGGGAATAACCAGGGGATTCTATCCCCGACTGATCGCTGGAGATTTGAGAGCATTTCGAGGTTAGGGCATCTTTGATTATGGTATCAGCATAGACATTCCCACTTGTGGAGTAAATAACAACATTCGTCAATTCTCCATAGGTTGAACCAGTAGCCGCAGTATAGGGGTCTGCCGCCTGAAATCCTTGCAGACAGAGATAAATACTAGAGCCAGAGTTAAGATTAAGATCGAGATTACCTGTCCCTGGAGTTTGGGTCCAAAACTTGACATTCCAAGGGGTAGTTACAACACTAAGTTGATATGTTCCCATACCAGTCGCAACGGTTAGATCGTAGTTGGCAGTTAGACGCTGAGCATATTCGCCTGATGGCATATCATAACGAAATCCTCCATAAGCATATTGGGCGTAGGACTCATTATATATTGCCGAGATCCTCAATCGATTCTTCCAATCATACTTCCAGGACTCCTGATACCAATATTGAGGGTAAGACCAGGGTGCAGCAGGTAAATACCACTTCTTGAGTCTGCTATCAGCCCAGATACGGTTATAGATTCGGTCATAGAGGTTAGCCCAATAGCCATAAGCTCTTATGCGGAAACTCTCTCCGGTGGGGAGAGAGACCTTTTCGATCCCCTCCAAGCGACCTTCCCAAATGGTGGTTAAGCCATCCCTTATGGTGATTCTGGAGAAGAGCTTTAGATCCGACCATTGACGAGAGAGATCACGGTTTATGATGAAGCTACATTCTCCGAAACCTCCGGGGACAAAAGAGGTATAGCGAAGATCTTTCGCCTCCTTTTCGAGATGGGGATTTAAGAGATCTCCATCGCCACTATAGATTGAGATGCTCAAGGACATAGAAGTATTCTCCTTTCTTCTTAGGTAAGGTATAATCTTAGATAGCTAGTTCCTTGAAAAGAGGGTTGACATATAATCAACAAATATGTATAATAAAGGCTGGTGGTACTTTCCGCACCACAGAGGAAGGAGCGATTCGGTGCGGAAAATTATTATAGGAGGTAAAATTATGACTTCACGAGAAAGAGTTAGAAAGGCAATCAATCATGAAGTGTCGGATAAAGTTCCCCTTGACCTCGGCGGAACTGTGGTATCGAGTATCTCCGCCAGTTCCTACGCCAAGCTGAGAGAAGCTCTAGGACTTCCTGCCAAGCGAGTGCAGATCACGGAGCCCTATCAGATGTTAGGAGAGATCGAGCCAGAGGTAAGGGAGATCCTCGAGATCGATACCATTGGCTTGCAACTGCCAACAACTATGTTTGGATTCCGAAATGAGAATTGGAAGGAGTGGAAGCTCTTCGACGGAACCGAGGTCCTGATACCTGGGAAATTTGTTACCACCGCAGATGAGAAAGGGGATCTGCTCTTATATCCCGAGGGAGATACCTCAGCGCCACCAAGCGGTAGAATGCCAGAGGGGGGTTACTATTTCGATGTGATCGTTCGACAGCCACCGATAGATGAGGACCACCTTGATCCTAGGGAGTGGGTTAAAGATCAATATTTGCCCTACTCAGAGGAGGAGCTGCGTTATCTGGAGGAGAAGGCAAATGAGCTTTTCCACAATACCTCGCTCTCTATCATCGGCAACTTCGGAGGGGGTGGCTTTGGAGATATAGCTTGGGTGCCTGCTCCAAATGTCAAATATCCCCAAGGAATTCGTGATCCTAAGGAGTGGTATATAGCTCATGTCACTCATCCAGAGTATATCAGGGGTATCTTCGAGCTCCAGTGCGAGATCTCTATGAAGAACCTTCTGCTTTACCAACAGGCGGTAGGGGACAATATCGATATCGTATTCATCAGTGGCACGGATTTCGGGATGCAGAACGGACCATTTATTTCGCCCGATATGTATCGAGAGCTATATAAACCTTTTCACAAAAGGATAAATGACTGGGTGCATAAGAATACGAACTGGAAGACATTCTTCCACACCTGCGGCTCTATCTCAGCCTTCCTCAATGATTTTGCGGAGGCCGGAGTTGATATCATCAATCCAGTGCAATGCTCCGCGGCAGAGATGAGTCCAAGTTATCTCAAGGGGAAATATGGAGATAAGTTCGTTTTCTGGGGTGGTGGAGTGGATACTCAGAAGACTCTCCCGTTTGGCACTCCCCAGGAAGTCAAGCGTGAGGTCCAAAAAAGGATCGAGATATTTGGCAAAGGAGGCGGATTCGTCTTCTCTGCGATTCATAATATCCAACGAGGAACGCCCATTGAAAATCTAGTGGCTCTTTTTGAGGCGGTTAAGGAATTTCGCACATTGAGGGGATGATGGACTTTATCCATCTCCTCTCTCTACCTTCCAGGGGGTGATTTATCATATCCTTGATTTTACCTGCGTCTCTTGAAGCAGGTGTTGGCAATGCTCTTCTTTTTTGACATACTCAATTGTCAAGTAAGATAAGCGTGATCGAGTGAATGTTTGCTCGAAGTTTCAATAAGTATAGGAGATAAGAAATGATGAGATATATCAGTTTGATCTTAGCTATTATGATAATGGGGGTTGCGATTCCCACCTACGCCGCCTCGAAGGGTGAGATAGCTGAGATCCAGGTGGATATAGCTAGCATAAAGTTGGATATAAATGCCCTACAAGACGCTATAGAGGATATGAAGAAGGAGTTGGAAAATTTCAGAAAGGATATGTCTTCTCCCATAACATTGGAGAATATGGAAGAGAGAATAACCTCTTTGGAAGCAAAAATGAAATCCCTAAATGAAAGCTTAGATAAACTGGAAATAGCTGCCTCTGAGAGGCCCGATGCGGAGGAATTAAAAGCCGAGATAAAATCGGAGGTTATAGACGAAGTGCGAGGGATGATGAGAGATCTTTTAGTTGCTATTCCTCTTCCCCTTGATAAAGAGGCTCTTAAGGAGGAGATATTAGAGGAAGTTGACAAAAAGTTAGAGAGATTGAAGATGAAAAAGCAGCAGCCAGAGGGAATTGAGCCAGCTTATGATATAGAGTTTTGAGATCATGGAGGGGAGGAGGACTATAACGAAAGGGAGGCTACCCAACCTGACATAAAGATCAGAGCGCTGAAAGCAAGAAGTTTGAAGCTCCTCTGAAGGGTATTAAGACTCATATCTCGAGAGTAGAGGAGTAAACCGGCGGTGGTGAAGGCAAGACTTAGGATAGCCGTTAATCTGAGCAGGCTGTAGTTGTAGTCGAGCCAGGGATTAAGGAAAATGGCGAGCAAGGGAGCTGCTATATAGCAGACTGCACCGAGGATCACGGACTTATTTTTACCGAGGATATGAACTAGCCCTCTCAAATGAAAGGAGATATCGCTTTCCAGATCGGGAAGGGTGTTAGTGATGTGGATTCCAATAGAGAGTAAGCCGATGATCGGATAAGCCCATAGAAGCTTCCATTCAAATTCCCCTAGAGCCATTCTAGTCCAGAAGACGAGGAGAGGATAGGCTATCATAAAGGGTAGCCAGCTTAGGATAGTCCTCTTCAACTTGACGTCATAGAGGAAACCCGCGCCTGTTCCGATGATTCCCAATAGAAGGGAGATCGGTCCGAACTTTATCGCTAGGATGCACATTGTGAAGAAAGATACAATAGCTAAAACCACGACTTCCTTGGGACTCAACCTTCCCGAGGAGATTGGCTTATTCGGTTTAAACCTATGGTCTAGCTCTCTATCGAAGAAGTCGTTGAGAGAGTTTATCGAGATCTGAGAGCAACATATCGCGGCTATAATTACCGTTATCTTCGGGAAAGGTGGAAAACCTTTGGCCGCGGATATGGAGAAGAGGTAGGTCAGTAAAGCGATCATAACCAGCGGGAAGGGATGGCATACCTCGAAATAAGCTTTCCACTTGACGAAGAGCTTGCGTAACATCGTCCATCAGCTCCCTATTACACGATCGAATTAAGAAGTTTCTAATTTCCACAATTAGTTGCCGAAGAGAGGAAGAGTTTTCAATGTTCGGAAGAAAAATTCTCCTATTTTTCGCTTTGTTTCTCCTATCTCAAATCATCTTATCAAGATCGATTTATGCTGAGGATATCTCCCAGCAGGTCGAGAAGAAAATCTTCAATTTGATAAATTTGGAGAGGAAGAAGCAAGGATTAGAACTGTATAAGTGGGATAGAAAACTGGATGTCCCTGCTCGTAATCACTCAAAAGATATGTTCAAAAGAAACTTCTTCGCTCACGAAAATCCAGATGGATTAAACCCTATTGATAGGCAACGGAGGGATTATCCAGAGCTTATCGGAGGAGTGGGGGAGAATATCCACTGCATAGAGACCACTTCCGAGGAGGAAGCTAAGAATGTCGCTTCGATAGCGAAGCAGGTGGTCAAGGATTGGATGAATTCTCCCGGCCATCGAGCGAATAACCTCTCTAAGAAATATACTCATCTAGGAGTAGGTGTCTATATCGGGAAGAAGGGAGATCGGTGGAAAATCTATACCTCAGTGGTCTTTGCGGACGAATATGGAGTATTCGATGATCTTGGCAAGTTGAAGCCTTTCAAACTAGCGATTAAGAATGGCAGCGAATTCACCCTGAAGGGGGAGATATATATCGCTCCTTCCAAGTTCTCGGCTTATATTACTCTCCCCGATCCCAAAGAGCGCTGTTCGAGCTCAGATGGCAAATATTATGTGGGAGCTTACCCCCCCAAGCTTTATATCAAGGGTAAAAATTTCAAGGTGATGATCGAGCTTAATAAGGGAAAAGGGACTTATAAACTCTTCTTCGGCAAAGGCAAGGCGTTCTATCTAGCCAAGATCTTCAAAGCCAAGTGATCAGCCACTGACGGTTACGATACGGTAAGCATCCAGAAGTTCGGCTATATCCTTAGGCAATCCCACCTCGAAGCGAACTTCCCCTACCTTTGGATCGAGCATAGCATTTGCGTAGGCGGAGGTCCTTCTTATATACTCTCGACAGGCTAACTCAACAGCCGCGTTCCAAATATCGTATGGCCGAGAGGAATCATCACAGTAACCCCAATTTCCAGCGATAGCGATATTTCCTTTCCCTCTTTCGAACACCTTACCTACCTCAGTCTTAATAGTAATATATCTCTTGGGAAGAGAATTAAGGGGATAGAGCAGGTATTCATCAGAAGTAAGGTCTTCACCCTCATTGGAGATGCTTGTTACTGAGAGGAGATCTTCCCCTAAGAAGAGAGTTTTTATTCCCGTCCCATCAAAATATCTACTTTCTGATACCGAGGTAAAGTGGCGTCCGGTGTAGCGATCTATGAGATCGCTCGCCGCAGTAATTAACTTAGAGATCAAGTCCTCATCGACTGAACCGAGAAGGTGTAACCGAGATTTTACCTCGGCCACCGTGCAATAGCTAGACATATTCGCACTCCTCCTTCACAGCTTCTCCGACTGGGATGGTCTTCAAAGCTAAATAGACCTTTAGATCGACGCTTGGTTTTATCTCGGGGACCTCCTCGATATCGATCTCCAGTATATCTCCTTCCCTGAGCATATTAGTCGTCAGGAGAAAGGAATCATCATCCACTCGAATATCGCTATCGGTGGGAAGACGTAAGGGATTAGAGGAAAGGAGTAGATTCTCCTCGCCTACTCGTAATTGAATCTTAGTTGCCTTCTCTCCTTCTCCCAAGCACTCAACGCTTGCCCCTATATCGATGATCCGGCAGTCATAAGGCACCTGCCATCTTCGTTGAGCCTTTCCAACCGATAATCTTCCTTCCACAGAGAGTCCCACTAGAAATATGTTAGAGTTAGATAAGGACAATTTGACAACCTCCTTCGGTCGAATTATAGAGGATGAACAGAGCGCCCTAAAGAATGGGTCTGAAGAGAAAAGTAATCCCTGCCAACCTGCTATCCGAGAATTTCCGCCTCCTGGGAAGAGGTCGTAACATTTTATCCTCTCTCTTCTCTATCTTAGCCGTCCTTTTGAGCTGGTTATTTATCTCTTCCTCCTCAGTTATAATCTGCCAAACTATTATGAATTGGGATTGCATTTATCTCATCCTCCATTTTGTGGTGCTAAATTGTTACAAGAGATAATTATACGCGATGTGGCGATGTTACTTGCGCGGTCGGATCAAATCCGACCACGCAATTATCATCAGGAAATGTTAATTGGAAGATGGAAATTGGGCGTAATCGCTCAACATTTTCCACTTTCTATTTCTAAACAGTAATGTTATACCCTACCGCGCTTACCTCATTATCGAAGTTGATGTGGGCAAAGCGCAGAGTTCCAACTATCCTATATTGGTCGGTAGCGATTATCCTTTCCGTCTCGATCTTCAGATGGCGTCTCCAGCCTCCCAGCCAGCCTCGTCTATTCGCGAGGCAGATCTGTCCTTTGGTGTTATTCGCGGGGGTTGCTGAACACTTTCCATCCTCCTCGGTAAGCAACATCTCCTCGGAGACGACGATGGGGATTCCAAAGATCTTGCCCAACTCCCCGGTTAAGATCGTGGCTTCTGGCCCGTACCTATCGACTGTCACCACCTCTGCTAGCTCAACTGCCTTCAAATAAGTAGCGATATCCATAATGAAGGCGAGATCGCTAGGAGTCGCTCCCCAATTTCCCATCAAGCCCCGCAGGATGTTGAAGCCACTCTTGGTCAAGGTAGCGATATTATCGGCGTCATTTGAAGCATTATCGGTATTCGTAACGAGCGCTAGATGACGAAGCCCATCCATCGCCAAGTAGTTCTTCGTAGAAGCAGGCTCAGCATCATCGGAGTTGATGTTTCCAGTTGCGGAGGTGGTTGTATCACCGTTTAGGATCACGTTATCTATCCCGTGCAGGGCCGAGGTGATTAACTGCTGGCGGAGGAAGGGAAGCACGGGAATTATAGAATCCTCATCCATCTCACCTGAATACATCGTATGGATCGCGAACTTCTTCGCCTCGAGCGTCTTATTGCTGGTTCCAGGGGAATTCTCAGGGAAGTCCGAGGAGTTATATGTAGTGGACTCCGCTACGTAGAACATCTCTGGCAAGGTTGATTCGACGGGAAGCTTATAGGGATTGGTGGGCATCTCAAGGAAAGTGAAGAACGAGGCGATCTTTGCCTCCAATCGGATCTTCTCCCAAACTTCAGAGGCGAAGTTAGTGGGGATGAATTCAGCTCCTTCTCCCGCGGTCGCCGTGTCGAGAGCTTTGCGAAGCTGTTCGCTGGGCGATCTCCCGCTCGAGGAGAGGATCGCAGTTAGTAGCTCTAAATCCCCCAAGCTTTTCAATCCTGCTCTGGCGAATTTAGATCGCACCTCGATTCGCGGCTTTGTAGGGAAGGAGAGCTTCGCATTGATGGGAGTGTTCACTATCGTATCCTTGAGCGAGCTCATCTCTTGTCTCAAATCCTGAGCTACCTTCACCTCCTCTTTGATCGATTCCATAGTTTCAGTTAAATTCTCTAAATTACCTTCTAAGGTCTTAATTCTATCTTCGGTCAATTCGGTATCCTCCTTTTTTGTGAGAATTTTCTTCTCTTTAGTGGGTATAGGTTGTTCATCATCTGAACAATCGCTGCCATCCAAAACGCTGAGATCACCTTGAGGAAAGCCATCTTCATCCTCCTCAAGATCGAGGATCTTAACAATGCTGAAGATCGCATCCTGGTTTGCTGGAACTGTCACGACGGATATCTCCGCCAGATCCCAACGATTGATGTTATTGATGCCCTCGGCATCGACTTCTCCAATGATGTCACTCGTGGTGCAGATCGAGAGGGCATTTAGCACCCCTTGTTGGATAAGCGTCCAAACCTCATCGGCAAGCGGTGTTCCCTTGGCGATTCGGGCTTTGATATAGAGACCATCAGGTAGAATATCGAGTTCAAGAATCCTACCGATGGGCTTATCCAGATCGTGGTTGTATAATAGGATCGGATTACGGAGATAGTTTGCTAATCCCTCTCGAAAAGCCTCCGGCCAGATGCGGTCTCCAACTCGGTCGATAGCATCTGTCGAGGCATATCCCTCGATGGTCCTATCCTCTTCTTCATCTTCAGATTGATTCATAATGGATTTGATCCGAGCGTGCATCGCAAGGTATCTCTTCATTAAGATATCACCTCTTTCTACTTTCCAATTTCTTTATCTCTTGGGGATAATCCATATCTTCGAGCTCGAACCTCATCGGGCGTCAGGACGCCATACTTCAGATCGATCTCATCTCGTAGGCGTTGCTCCTCCAAGTTTTGAGGAACTACATCATCGAATTTCCCTACAAGACGAGCCCCTATCGGGTGAGGATAATCGAACATCGGTAATAGCTCTGCGGTGATCTTCTCCGCAATAGTGGTGAGCTTCGGTTTGATCGTGTGGGCCATAAAGTTCCGCTCATCGCTCTCTGTGGTCGCTCGATAGCGATTATACAATCCCAAGAGAGAAGCGGGGACGCGAAAGACGGATAGTATCTCATCTCTGGAGAACTCTCGCTGGGCTAAGAACTCCGCGTCCTTCGGGGAGATCCCGATCGGTTGATACTCCAGCCCTCGTCCTAAGATCGCTATCTTATGGGATCGGGTCACGCCCTTGAAAGATATCTCCCAACGTTTTAAGAGCTCATCAACCTCCTGTTGAGAGAGTCGCTGTTCGGTTTTGAGGAGTCCTGCGGGGCGCGCGTTATTCGAGAAGAAGGTGCGATTATAGACCTGGGCGTAAAGATCGGTCGAGGTCGCCAAAGCTCCTGCCTCGATCCCTGAGAGGCCATAATACTCATCAAGGGGATGCCATCGTTTGAAGCAGATCACCTCCTCAGCTTCGAGGGAGATCGTTTCCTCTTCGACAGTATAGAGATATCCAGCGATGAATTCATCCTTGGAGGGAACGACCGCTACTCGATGGGGAAAGAGGGGCATAATCTGAATCGGTTCTCCATAGCTATTTTTGATGAGGTACCAGTAAGCTTGCCCTGCTAACTCCAGCGATCCGATCGTATGCGCCCATAGCTCGAAGCGGGAGAGCTTCGGATGAGGACGAGTGAGGAGCCTTGTTAAAGGATGATCTGGTAGTTTCTTCAATTCATCGCCTTGCTCAGCGAAGACGGAGAAGGGAACAGTTGCACAAGTATCGATAATGAGCGATACACAAGCATATACCCACGATTCTTGCGTATAAGTGCGGGCGTAGTCATCATATCCTGAAGGTGTTGCTATCTCCTGACCTCCTCTCGTTAGATCGAAATCAGCGAGGATTTGAGTGGAGTTTCTGGGGATTTTGAAGATCCTGGTGAGGATTTGTTTAAGGAAGGACATCAAGGAACCTCCTGCTATCAACGGATTAAACGGATTCTTGGGATATTTTTAGTTTAAAGTGGAGATAAGGATGTGTTCGGTAGTCAGTTTAAATATAGACATAATTGCTCTTAGGATGAAACTATAACCGTACTTCTTATCGAACCTAGTTTTGTCTAATTTGATCTTGGATGGAGAATCACCATCCTCTGGGATTAACTCAACATCTGGCACTTCATATTCCTGACCTCTGAAGGTTAGCTTCATTGGCAGAATCAACTCCTCTCTTTCGAGATACTTCCTAGAGATACCTAGGTTAAAACATCTGTATCTTACCTTCATCACTCAAAGCTACCTCCAGAGCTTTCTCCACCGCATCCAGGGTATCATCGTGACGACCAGTAGGGAATTCAAGCCATTCCTTTACAAATTCATCTAATCCCTTTCTAATGCGTATCCTTCCGGATTCGAAGTGCACCGCCATCGCGGCGAAGCGAGTTTTTTTATCTTTAATTGTTCTGCCAGCGCGCACTGGAAGCGTTGTTGTCGCTAAAAGTTGCTGGTGTAGTGCCGCCTGATAAGCATTGCTCTCCAAATTTATAATAAGAGGCTTCCAACGAGAGGATTGCTCGGAGACAGCTCTTAGTTGCTCGGGGAAGGAGAGGCGAGCGCGATAGATGTCGAGAAGCCACAGATGATTATCTGCATCCCTCCCCACTGTAGCTATCGCTGTCCAGTCCGCCTCCTCTCCCTCAGATAAAGCTAGATCCACGCCTTGGTAGATATTTAACTCGGCCAGGGGCGGTCGTTCCTCATCATTGTAATATTTTAGCCATTTGGCCAGTAGGAATGCACCGCTATCCCTGGCCGGGACATTTTGTTTTTCCCGATCGAAGAGGAGTGAACCAGTCGCTAAGCGATCTAAGAGTAAGGTCTTAATATCCCACTTCTCTGGCCACAGCACTTCATAAGAACCGTCAACTACAACATCAACTACCTGCCCGGCTTCATCTTCTATATATTCATACTTATCCGGCCATTTCACTATGGCTCGGTCTATATCGCATACCCAAAGGGGGTTTTCCATAAGCCGACTGTAGAGATCGTCGTAGTGCTTGCGAGTTCCCACTACAATCACTTGGGTAGCAGGCTCGGCAAGCTGCATAATAGTGCCGTGAAACCAATCGTAGGTATCCTGTCTGCGTTTAGCCGTCTTGGTATTCTCATCATCCACGATATCGTCAGCTACGATTAGATCGAAGTGTCCACCGGTTATCGCCCCTAAGGCTCCTACTACTTCTACGGTGGGATCTTTCGATTGACGAGAGCGACGACAGTAGATAGCGGTTTGACTCCAAGGGAGGTCGGGCGAGATGAGATCACCGAAGTCCTCGCGAATCCGTTCGTTAGTTTCAAGTTCCCGCTTAATGACCGATAGGCATTTCTTCGCCTGCGTGCTGGTCTTACTGAGGATGAGAATGCGCACCTCGGGGTCTCTTAGGATGCAATAGAGCGGGTAGGTGATAGTGAAGACCTCGGTCTTCCCATGATCACGGGGAGCTAATTTCAAGAGGCGATTAGCCAATGGATCGGAGAAGTCGTTGATCTCATCTAGGATTCTGTACCAACGTCTCTGATGAGCGGGGATTTTTTGATTTCGATAGTAATGGGCAAAGAAGGCAATATTCGCTTCAGCTATCGGACGAGACCAGCTCGTCCCCAATGGCTCGCAGAAGTCGGGTTGGTACTGATAGTTCATTGGTGACCTCCCTGAAGGAATCTTTCGATGGAGGGAAGGATTTAGTCTTAGCGTTATGTTTGAAGTAGCGGATGATCATCTCAGCCCCATGACGGATCTCGCGTTGTAATTCTACTTGCTGTTTAATCGTCAGGGGATGATCTTCGTCCTCCTCTTCGTGGAGTCTTTCCACGAACTTATCGAGCCCTCTCTTTACGTGGAGGAGAACTTCGGTTGGCAGGCAGGATAGATCGGACTTTGTCTCATCCGATATACGGCTGAGAGCGACGCTGATGAGATGTTCTAGTAGGGTTTCTATAGATACTTGAGTGCCTCGCTCTCGAAGTTTTTGGACAATTTGGAAGGGGGATAGACCTCGCTCGAAAAAATCTAGCTCGATCTCCTCTCTATCGGAACTTTCACAGATTACACAGTGGTGGATCATAATCATCCCGATAGAAAATAATTGGTGAGAAACAAAGGTGGGTAACTACCTACAAAAATCGAATTTTATTTCCTACCTATATTTTACCCACTTTTAGACTCAGAGTCAAGGAAAGAAAATCTCCTTTGCCCTGATTTTTCTGTTGACATAGCTCGATAGAAATGCTTTGGACAATTTGGAAGGGGGATAGACCTCGCTCGAAAAAATCTAGCTCGATCTCCTCTCTATCAGGACTCTTACAGATTACGCAGTGGTGGATCATAGTCATCCCGATAGGAAATAATTGGTGTGAATAAAGGTGGGTAACTACCTACGAAAATTAAAATTTTATCTTCTGTCTATATTTTACCCACTTTTAGGCTCGGAGTCAAGGAAAGAAAATCTCCTTTGCCCTGATTTTTCTGTTGACATACCACGATAGAAATGCTATAATTGGAAAAATATAAGACCACTCTCGGTGAGCTTGGTCGATGAAACCTCATCCATCCTGACGATTTACTATGTAGCATCTATCTTCTTTTTACTTCGAGTAAAAGTGCTGTTTGAGATAACGTCAGGACCTTCCGGGAATCGTAGGACACTGGGTTTGGTCCCACCTCCAGTGATATCGACTAAGCTCACCGTAATCTAAAACTGTCCATAGCAATAGCGAACTATATTCACAATTAAGAATCCGTTGACAGTAAGTAGGAGGAATAAGGTGAACAAAAGAAGAAACATAATAAATCTTCCTAATGCGACTATAACCGCCATATCATGGGTGATATTAATTGCCGGGGCGATAATGATGATAGGTCCATTTATGTGGATGGCTCTCGCTTCTTTTAAACCGAATAAGGAGATAATGAAAATACCACCCACCTTTTGGCCCCAAAAATCTAGCTTCAAAAACTACACGACAGTCCTTACCACTATCCCCTTTACTCGCTATTACCTGAACAGCATAATAGTAGCAATAGTAGTAACTTTCGGGGCGATATTT
Organism: uncultured bacterium; assembly: GCA_964609495.1. Taxonomy (GTDB): domain Bacteria; phylum CAZSTA01; class CAZSTA01; order CAZSTA01; family CAZSTA01; genus CAZSTA01. The sequence goes on from CAZSTA010000083.1 coordinate 13,550, forward strand.
ACCAGCTCTCTAGCTGGATATATCTTCAGCCGATATGAGTTCAAGGGGCGAGATATAATTTTTATGCTGATCCTATCAACGATGATGATCCCCTTTCAGGTGATTATGATTCCCCTTTATAAAATAGCGATAGACTTGAAGCTAACTAATACTTATCCGGGCTTGATGTTGTGGGGGCCAATAACCACCTTTGGTATATTTATGATGAAGCAATTTATGCACTCTATACCAAGAGACCTGATGGATGCGGGAAAGATCGATGGCTGTTCTAACTTCGGGATATATTGGCGGATCGTGCTACCTTTGATCAAGCCAGCTCTGGCTACTCTAGGAGTCTTCGTCTTTATGAGTAATTGGGATTCCTTTCTATGGCCTCTTATCATAACTACGGAGATGAAGATGAGGACTCTGCCCCTTGGTTTAGCTATGTTTATCTCCCAACGTTCCATCCGTTATGACCTGATTATGGCCGCCGCTACGATGGCGGTTATCCCGGTTATCATCGTTTTTCTTTTTGGACAGAGATTTTTCGTCAAAGGGATAACTTTAACAGGATTGAAGTGAGAAAGGAGGGGATATAGAGGGGAAAAATTAAATGACTTATTTAACAACCTTGCCGTAGATGTAAAAACTAACCAATTTTGAAAGGGAGGATAAGAAATGAGAAAAGCGAGTTTATTTATAGCTCTGTTGGTGTTCATTTTGCTGTTTACGGGAGTTTCAGAGGCTAAAGAGAATATATCACTTTGGATCCACAGTAATATCTCCTGGGTGGAAGCCTGGAACAAGATAGCGGATGATTTCCACGCTGGTAATCCCGATATCAAGGTGAACATCGAGGTCTTTCCCGACTTCGGTGATAAGATTATGTCGTCCTACGCGGCTGGAACTGAGGGCGATGTAATCGATATGCTTGGCTCTATGCTCTTAAGATACGCTACGGAGGGTTTATTAGAAGAAGTTCCCTCTGATTATATGACTGCCGAGGAGATGGAAGAGACCTTCTGGCCGGTGGTCTTGGCTAGCTATCAGCATGAGGGCAAGTACTATGGTGTTCCCTTCGACTTCAACGTAGCTGGAACTGGAGTGGTTATGAATTTAGAGCTTCTGGAAGAGGCTGGAATGACTGTTCCTCAGGAATGGATTGATAGTCGCCAGGCTGGGAAGACTTGGGGAGAGTTAGTAGAGTTCTCCAAAAAGCTTAGCGAATTCGACAGTGAAGGTAATATGACTCAGGCTGGATTAGCTTGGGTGAATTGCCATGAGCACTCCGATTACTTCGCTATAAT
>CAZSTA010000084.1:0-14783 GCA_964609495.1 uncultured bacterium
TTAAAGAATACCTGCTTACCTATTTAGGCTAGCAATCCAGATTGCTCTTTGAAAAGAATACAATCAAGTTAAGAGCCCCACCTCTTATAAATGTGGGGCTCTGTTATCAACTTGCCTTATTCACATCATCTCTGATCTACTACCAGAGTTTAGTCATATAGACTTCGGTTATCCTTCGGGTCTCCCCTGCTCTCAAATCTCCTATATCCTCTACCCAAACCTCATATCCGGGCTTGAGCAGTACGAGCTGATGCCTTATGCCAACCCTAACATCGGTTATTATTAGGGGAGTAGCCGATGTTTCTCCTCGCTTCTCTCCATCTAGGAAGACCTCGGCACCTCTTGGCACTGAGGATATAGAGAGCGAGGCATATAGAGGAGTGAGGATCACATTGCGATAGGTAGTGCGATCGGGCTCGATGTCAATAAAGCGAGTCCAGACATCATAATCAAGAGCCTCGACTCTTAAACGGCGACCATCCTTCGCTATTACACTCGTCTCTGTTAGAGGAGTAACCCCTAAGAATTTATCATCAAGATAAACGCTAGCTCCTTGAGGAATGGAATCGACCTTCAAGAAGCCGTAACGGATGAGAGGGGTCAGGATAGAAGTTACAGTAGTAGTTTGATCGGGGGATATCTCCACCATCTTTTCCCAGGCCTTATAATCCGTAAGCTCTATCCTAATAACGTGGGGGACATTAGCCTCGACCCTAGTCCTGAAAATAGGAGTAAAACCTAAATAATCTCCGTCCAAATATACCTTAGCTCCTGAAGGATCGGACTCGATATTGAGATATCCATAGCGAATAACTGGAGTTAAGGTAGCGGTTAAAGTCATAGTCCGATCGGGAGATACCGTAAAGGTCTGCTCCCAAATCACATAGTCGGTTAGCTCAATTCTCGCTATATGGGGAATATTGGCTTCTACTTTAGTTCTAAAGAGAGGAGTTCTGCCTAGATATTCGCCATCCAAATAGATACTCGCAGAAGAGGGCTCTGATTCCACATCCAGATATCCATACCTGATCACGGGAACTAAGCTCGCGGATAAATTTAGACTCTCATCGGGAGATACTGTAAAGGTCTGATCCCAAATCACATGGTCAGCGAGTTCAACTCTCACTGTATGGGGAACATTCGCCTCTACTTTAATCCTAAAGAGAGGAGTTTCGCCTATATATTCGCCGTCCAGATAGACACTAGCTCCTGGGGGATCGGAAGTTATCCTTATATACCCATATCGAACTATTGGAACTAGCGTAGCGGTTAGGGTTAAAGTTCTATCTACTCCTACTGAGAAGGTCTGAGTCCAAGTCAGATAATTCGATAACTCGATCTTCAAAGTATGTTTGACGTTAGCCTCTATTTCGGTCTTGGGGATAGGAGTCGCTCCTAGATACTCGCCATCTAGATAGACAGTGGCTCCGGCAGGATCAGAGTTCACCCTCACATATCCATATTGCATAAGAGACTCTAGCGAAGCAGTTATACCTAAACCCCTATTGGGAGCGACCTGGACCGCCTTACTCCAGCCCTCATAGCCTGCTAACTCAACCCGCAAGTCATGAGGAACATCAGCCTCTATATCGGTCCTGGGCAAGGGAGTAATCCCTAGATATTCACCATCCAAATAGACACTAGCCCCTGAGGGATTGGAATCGACCTCGAGGAATCCATAGAGAACCGAGGGTGATAGGTAAGCGCTTACCCTGACCATCCTATCGGGAGATACGTTAACTGTATCTTGCCAGGTATCATATCCTGACTTCATAACCTCTACGGTGTAAGTCCCAGCTAGGACCGCATAATCCATAGAAGTTGTCCCTATATAGTGACCATCCACATATACCTCTGCTCCTGAAGGATCTGAATCGATCCTGATCACTCCAGCATAGGAAGGACGACGCCCTACATAGAAGACCGCGCTATCCTCAGCCCACTTACTTTGGGGAAGAGGCTTTACTACCACCTTCAAGGCAGTAACGAACTCTCCCGGATCCTCGCTCACTGTCGCAAATCCGCTCTCCTCATATCCACTATAAGAGCTCAGATCCTGACCAGTTAGCCTTCTTCTATCGAGCGTTGCTATAGCCTTGATGATCTCCGTGCCGGGAGGTCCCTCTACCTCGAATTCAAAACCATAATCGGGACCGGGGATCTTATAAACCCTTCCCGCTTGGATGTAGTTATTCGAGTTATATCTATTGGGGAAGATAACATGCACATCGTTAGTGGTGGTGAAATCGAAGAGGGTTAAGTAACAATCTCGATCCGATTTGAAATAGACATATAACTTCTCCCCTGGTTGATATACCGCCCCATCTCCTTTATCTACCCATACATCTACATTGAAGGGCGCTGTCGGGTTGACTATTACCTTCGTCACCTCAATTTGCAAAGATTCCTCCTGCTTTTCCTCAACTACGACCTTCATAGCGCTCATCTCTTCCTCTTCATCATTATCGTCAGCCCATACGGAAGTTATACCAATACTCATAACCAATAACATCGTCAGCAGAGAAATCACAACCTTAATCCCTTTACTATTCATTATATCTCTCCTCCTTAAAAGTTATTCTGAGGATTGATGATCTCCTTTAACTATAAATTAAGAAAATGTATTCCAAAAGTTTCAACTTTATTTCTTCACTTCAGGAGGCGGAGTTACTACTCCCTTACTGATAATATCTAGTCTATGAGAATTCATAAAACATCTTCCCCAAAACATAGCCCCCGCAGATATATCCAAAGAATTGGTGGTGATATCCCCATATAACCTACCACTTTCAGTGAGTATCACCTTCTCCTCCGCCATAGCATTTCCATGTAGCTCCCCTGATATTATAATCTGCTTGGCTCTTACATTTGCTGAGAGCTTCGCACTTTCTGCGATTATAACTCCACCTCTGACCTCTATTTCCCCCTCAAATCGCCCCTCGATCTTAACAGTCTGATTGCTCTTCAGATCGCCTTTGAACTGGGTAGCCTTTCCTAATATCGTAATTACCTCTACTGGAGGATGGACAACTGTGGGCTGAACAGCTGGTAACGTTGTTGTAGTATCCTTTCTTTTTCTCCCGAACAATAGATTTCCCCCCTTTTATAAAATGAGCAGGAAGGCGAATAGACCTTGCCACCCTGCTCTCATAATACATATTTACCTAATCGCCCCAAGCAAAGCGAATCACGGCAGATAATTGAGAGGATCGGTAGGTCGATCCTTGATTCGAACCTCATAATGACAGTGAGGACCGGTACTTCGACCAGTACTACCTAGATAAGCTATTGCATCCCCTCTCCTTACCCATTGTCCTTTCTTCACTAAGTTCGCCGAATTATGGGCATACAGAGTAGAGAAACCGTATCCATGGTTGATTATAACTGTATTTCCGTATCCACTTTTCCAGCCAGAAAATTGTACTACACCATCCGCGGTAGCTCTAATAGATGTTCCCGTAGGAGCTATAATATCCACTCCATTATGCATCTCCCACTTTCCGTCAATGGGGGATTTTCTCCGTCCGAAGAAGGAGCTTATCCAGCCCACAACTGGCCATATACTAGGAGTGGCAGCAGCTATAGCCCTCCTTTCTACCAGGACCTGTTTATCCTTATCCAACTTCTTAGTTATAGCGGATCCCTTCTCAAAACGATCAAAGTTTTCCCAGATCATCGCTACCCCTGAGATAGCAACTGCTCTGCTTTGATCAAGTCCTACTCCCGCCTCCTCAGTTAAGGATAGAGTCTCTGTTCCTCCTCCTTGTCCCCCCTCTTTAAACTCCAGTTCAGCCAGCCTCTCATCGCTGGGAGCAGCCAGACCTGCTAATTCCCTTATCTCCCTATCCAATCTATCCAATTCCTTAAGTCTCTGAAGCAACAGATCGCTTTGTTTACGAAGGGAAAATAACTCCCTCTCCTGGATACTAAGTTTATTACCAAGTTCAGCTGCTCGGACTTTATCCTCTCTCCTTCCTCTCTGTAATAGCATTTGCTCAGCTCTGATATTTCTATAGTGCATAACGAAGATAGTAGAAGCACTACCAGATAGAAATAGAAATATCACTAAACAGAAAATAACCCATATAGGAAGCCTAAAGCTTAATTTTGAGCCCTCGCCGTGGGGAACGATCATAATTGTGAACGCGGACGTTCTCTTCCTCCGGCGCAAATCCTACCACCACCTTTCTTTACTCAATTAGGGAAAATTGGCTGGGGCGGGAGGGCTCGAACCTCCAAATGACGGATCCAAAGTCCGTTGCGTTACCGATTTCGCCACGCCCCACTAGTATCATCCCATGTCCCTAGCCTCTGCTTCTCTATAAGCAGCTAATACCGCGTCTTGGATAATCTGACGAGCCTCATTGACTATGGGGTGAGCAATATCCCAATATTCTCCATTCCGAAGTTGCTTACTGGGCATAACTACAAAGAGCCCATTGCTTCCCTCAATCACCCTTAGATCATGAACAACAAAAGAATCATCTATAGTAATAGAGGCGAAAGCCCTCAGATTACTGTCTCTTTCCACCCTTCTTACCCTCACATCCGTGATCTCAATCAAGGGTCAACACCTTCCTTTCAGAATCCTCCTGACATATCTTAGATCGGTGGGCTTATCAACATCTACTCCTATCTCTGGATACGGCATATCGATAGCCGCCGCTTCACAGCCGAATATAGATGAGACTCGCCTCTCCACGTCAGCAATAGTTAAGGTCTTAATTAGGAATTTAATTAAGCATCTCGATCCTACTAATCTAGCAAGTTGCCACATACTCTTACGGTACTTTATCGTTTTTTCAACTATATCAGTGAATTTATCGACCAAAGAGGTGTTGACAAGCATCATATTACCCCCGACGTATACCCCCTCTTTGATCCTAACGTAAGTCCTTTTTATCCCTGGATATTTCTCCTCGAAATATTCTTTTTTAATTATAGGATAGCATATCTCAGCTTTCTTTTTTATAGAGCACTCGATGAAATCATTTATTATCTGGGAAGTTATAAGTGGTATATCGGTAGTCGATATAACCGCCAGAGTATCTTCTGGTAAAGAACGAACACCTGCTCTTATATTGCCCATCAGGGAACCGCTGTCCTCCATAATTCGATCGACTTTAGAAGAGAAACGACTCAACTCCTCATAAGGTCCTACCAAGATTATATTATCTACGTGCCCGGAGTTGTCCATAGCATCTAACACATATTCAACCATTGGCCTCCCATTGATATCCAAGAAAGCTTTGTTTGGTAACTGATACCCCTCTCCAAACTTTTCCGCAGGAGGCTCTCCTCCAGCAACCAAGATCACACTAGGCATTAAATATATTCCCCTTTTGGAATTAAGAGAGAGTTATCTCTACTAAATTGGCTAGAACGTCGGAGTAAGTGAAGGATATGTGTCTTTCACTTTTGTCTAATCTTACTATAAATAAATGAGGATAGGTCTTCTCTAACACTCCCTCTCGCTCCTTACTCCTCTTGCGACCTTTATTAGTCTTGAGAATAACTCTCTTACCGACATAGCCTTCTACCATCTGTTTAACAACGCCTAAGGAGACTCTCTCTTTGCTAAAGGCCAATTTTATGCCACCAACCTTTTTGACAATATTTTATTATCAATAGAGGGATAAAGAATTATTAAGTTAAACATTCCCGGTCTTCGTCCTTTCAATTATACAACATTTTCCCTCAATTGTCAACTATGTCGATGAATTTTTTAAGGGCTTTAGGGGAAGGATCAAGTAATAGAGGGTCATAGATATGAACATAACTGCGAGGAGGGCTATATAAAGACCGAGGCGAAAGGAAAACGATTTGAATATAAATTCTACTTTATTTTTTCCCTTATCGAGCGCGATAGCCTGCATAAGATAATTTGCCGTAAAAATCCTACCTTCTTTGCCATTTATATAAACTTCCCAGCCTGGATAGCTTATTTGATTTATCAATAGAAAACCATCCTCTTTTAACTCAGCAGAGATAAGGATACGATTATCGAGAAGAGAGACCTTCTCTATCTTTCCCTTAGGGGGAGGAATCCTCCCCTCTTTAAAGAGGGAAGGAGAACTTACCAATTTATCGTTCAATCTGTATTTATCTTCATCAAGTAAGAGATATCTTTGGGGTGCAAAATCTTCGCTCTTCATTCTGTTCAATATCTCTTCGCCGTTAATGAGTTCCGCTCGAGGGACTAAGAAAGCGCGAGGAAGATAATCCTGATTTTCGTATATGTGGGGACCCTTCTCCCCTTCTGGAAAGACCGATTTGAGATCGGGATAATTTAGTTCCTCAAAGGATAGGATGTATTTAACATTAGCCAGATCTAATAATTTGGAGTTGGGGAAGTCCTCATACAGAAGGGATAAAAATTTTTGATTGGCGACTAGAGGAAAGAACCCATATCCAGAGAGATTAGGTATTTTATAAGATAATCCGATGTTATAGGATAAAGTGTCCTTAAACTTCAAGGTATCCTCGAGGGAAGTGGAGCCAAAGCTTGATACGGGGATATAGCTTTCTATTATCCCTCGGCGATAGAGAGGAGCCTCTATTATGCGAAATATTTCCTTATCACTCTTTAGGAACTCTATAGAAGGGGTCTCTTCGAGATAAACCTCTTTTTCGGTAAGCGGAATAAGTTTTATGGAGAAGATAAATAGATCGGCTACTATCAAAAGCAAGATTATCCCTTTGAATACCCCCAGAGAGAGTTTGTTTCCGAACAATAGAAATAGTGATATCGAAGTGATCACTATGATGATAGTTGGCAGATACAGACTATTACGGATCGTGAAATATTTTAGGATGGTAAAATAAAGCTCTTCAAAGGAGGGATTATAAATATTTCGCCATACAGTGAGCAGAGGTTTCATACCTAAATGGATAAGAAGCACTCCTAAGACGACTACTATCGTTATATATCCAATCGCTTTTTGGACTCTGACTGGAGGGGAAGGAATCCTTCCCTCTACCCCTCCTATATTATTAATTGTTGGAACAGCAATTTTTCTTATCGAAGTATCAGCGCCCCATCCGACCAAGACCGTCGCGGAGAAGGTGAATATCGAGGCGAATCTTATGGGACTTCTAAAGAAACTAAAACCAGGTAGATAACGATAAACTAACCTATATAGAGGAGTGTTGAATCCAAGGGTTAGCAAAAGAGAGAGGAAAGCTAGACCAATGAAGAAATAACTATCTTTTTCGGGACGCCTTGCTATTGAGATAAGGATCAGGATAAAAGGGATTAATCCCAAATAGATGTTCACTAGTTGATAACGAGGACCTCCCCAATAATTACCTTCTACAGGATGACCATAAAAATCTGGGAGTATAAGATCTATCAGATGCTTAATGGGAAGCGATAAGCCTCCCTGTTCACCTAACTTCCCCGAGAGTCTCGATAGCTCATAAGAGGGAAGCAGTTGAATAGCAGAGAGAGATAATCCTATAATTAATATTAAGACAAATATCAACAATAATTTAGCCGAGGGATATAAATTCTTTCCCTCTCCGAAAGTTAAATACACCTCAAAGATAAAATATAAGAAGATGGCTATTAGAGTATAGAAGCCGATCTGAATAAAACCACCTAGAATTTGAAGGGATAGGGTTATTCCTGCTAGAATTACATATATAAGATTTTTCCTTCTAAATGATAGTCTGAGCAGGAGGAATAGAAGGGGAAGCCACACTACTGAATATAATATCGGCAGAAACTCAGATCTACCTATGAGATATCCGCTGAACATAAAGGATAGGCTGGAGATAAGAGAACCAAAGCCACTAACTCCTAGACTCCTAACAAACATATACATAAATATTCCAGCTAGGAAGATATGAAGGACAAAGCTATATCCGATAGCCTTGTAGGTGGGTATTAAGTAGAAGATAATATTGGGAGGATAGAACAACGCGGCTTGAGAATCAGCCGCGAAGGGAGTTCCTAGATAGGTGTAGTGATTCCACAGAGGGATATATCCACTCCTTATCGCCTCAGAGCCATACAATCGCTCTGGATAGTAATAGAGCATTACATCCCCGAAGAAGAGAACCCTATTCCCGAAGAGTATCTTGGAGAACGATATCAGAACTAGAGTTAGAAGTATTACTATGGATAAGAGATCCTTCTTTGATATTTTCATCTTGAACATGCGTAGGTCTCTTAGATATAGAGGGGATAAGGGACGATTTCTCCTTTATCGGTTTCTGAGCGATACCTAGAAGCGATGATCCAAAGGGGAAATTTATATTTCTTGTTAGAAAAGAGCGCTCAGAGGTAAATATCTTGATCATACTTTTGTTGAATAGCTCAGATCCCATCTTCACTTCCGATTCTGGAGGTCTTTCAACCTTAAAGAGCCTATCCACAATTTTCTTTCCCATTCTTCTAAAGAAAATAATTGGAAAGAGTATAGAGCTTATATGAGTCAACCTCTTGACCTCGAATCCTGCCGAGATTATCTTCCTTTTAAATTCGCCCCTATAGTATCGTCGTTTATGATGGCTGGCAAAATCATGCCCACTCCACAGAAAATTATAAGCGGGAACGGTGATGAGCAACGTTCCCCTAGGTTTTAAGACTCGATATAACTCCTTTAAAGTTTTCGCGTCCTCCTCTATATGCTCAAGCACATCGAGCATCGTTATTACATCGAAGGAATTATCTCTAAAAGGGATTTCCTCTCCAGAAGCTTGTATCAAGTCATACTTTCCCCGAAGGTTACAGAACTGAAGAGCCGACTTGGAGAGATCGATACCAGTTACCTTGCCGTATCTGGAGAAGTACCTTAAATTAGCCCCTGTTCCGCACCCCACATCTAAAATCCGGCGATTGTTGGGGCTTCTATCGACATGTTGATCTAATAAGGATAATATTATATTCCTTCTCCCGACGAACCACCAGTGTTTCTCCTCCATCTCGTAGAACTCGCTATACATAGTTTCTTCCACAGCTCTCCCCCTCACTTCCAATTAAGTCTATACTTCGTATTAGCCTCGAACCAACTGATGGTTCTCCTCAGACCTTCCCTCAAATCGATCTCCGCCTTCCAGCCAAGAAGTTCATGAGCTTTGCTATTATCTCCATAAGATCTCCAAACCTCGCCTGGTCTGTATGGCAAAGCCCCTGTCTTCAGCTTTATCTTGTCCCCCATCAAAGAAATTATCTCGGTGGCAACCTCGACTAAACTATGTGGCTCGCCAGTCCCTACATTGATCGTCTGACCTATTGCATTATCTAAGAGGGAAGCTCTAAGGTTCGCCTCCACAATATCATCTATATAGGTGAAATCCCTCGTCTGCTCACCTTTAGTCATCTCAAAATCCTCTCCTCTCAAACAGGAGAGGATAACTTGGGGGATGAAGCGTCCGGGATCCTGATGAGGGCCATATATAATAAAAGGTCTCAAAGTTACGATGGGGAGGTTATATATCTTATAATACATATCACAGAATAAACGAGCCGCCGCTTTAGAGGCGGAATAAGGAGATAAGGGAGCGACCCTCTGCTCTTCGCTGAATGGAGAAGGATTATTTCCGTACTCCTCCGCGGTGCTGGTATTCACCAGGCACTTAAAACGGGGGAGAGATTTCCCCTCGGCTAAAGCATTTAGGAGATTCAGAGTTCCCTGAAAATTTATCTTGACTGCTGGTTCAACATTTCCTATATCCCTGGAGGAATTAGTATAAGCGGCTAAATGATAAATCTTATGGGGTTTTATATCCCCTATAGCCTGAGAGAGTGCTTTCCTATCTCCTATATCTATATCATATATCTTGACCTCATCCCAAATATCCGCTAATCGTCTCTTGGCCCTCTTCGAAACATAGCTCATCCTATCCAGAAGGTGAACTTTTGCCCCTTCTTTGACTAGGCGCCTCGAAAGATGCGACCCGACAAATCCACTTGCCCCGGTAACTAAGACCCTTACTCCAGCTAGAATTTTATCCATCTGTCCTATTCCCAAAAGCTGAGGCCCTCCCTATTCCCTTATCGCTCCCAGATCCTCCAAGGGACTCCCCCACGATTCCAGATCCTATTCAAAGCCATAGCGTCTTTAAATGTATCCATAGATTGCCAGAAACCCTTATGATGATATACTGCCATCTTCCCCTCCCTGGCGAGTCTCTCCATTGGCTCCTTCTCCAGGATGCTATTCTCATCCAGATAATCGAATATCCTCCGATCGAACACGAAGAAGCCTCCACTGACCCAGTCATCCAAGCGAGGTTTCTCCTTGAAGCTCCCAACTAAGCCATCTCCATCCACCTCGAATACCCCATACTTTGATAGGGGATGAAGTCCAGTTATAGTGGCTATCTTACCCTTTTCAAGGTGATAATCGAGCAAAGCATCTAAATCTATATCCGCCACTCCATCACCATAGGTAGCTAAGAATAGTGGCTCTTTTATATATTTTTCGATCCTCTTTATCCGGCCTCCGGTATTCGTCTCCAAACCGGTATCAGCCAAAGTGATATTCCAATCCACCTCATTATGTGAGCCATGAAAGGTTATATCCCTCTTATGTCCCAGGTTAATAGTAAAGTCGTTGTTCATACACTCATAGTTCATAAAATACTCTTTGATCATATTGCCCTTATATCCTAAGCAGAGGACAAAATCTTTATAGCCGTAGTAGGCGTATATCTTCATAATGTGCCAGAGGATCGGTCTTCCCCCTATCTCCACTAGTGGTTTAGGGCGAAATTCGGTCTCCTCCTTGAGCCTCGTCCCCATACCTCCACAGAGGATCACAACTTTATAGTTTTTATCTCTCATATTCATTATCCACCTCCCTTAAATGATAACTTTTGCTTTCAACTAATATATGGTTAAAAAGTTATCATTTCAGCTTGAACTTCATCATATTAGATAAGAACTCCAATATGGTCCTGAATCTAACGCTTGAAGCCCCCTCCTGTCTCTTCTTGAATTTGACTGGCACTTCCCCCATTTTATATCCTAAGGCTTGAGCCTTCAATATTATCTCCGCATCTATGAACCAATCTTTAGAATTGAGGTCGAGCAATTCATAAACGTTTCTTCGCATAATCTTCGGTTTTCCGTTTATATCACCAATGGGGGTATGGAAGAAAATGGGAAATAGAAAATTGAATATCTTGGAGACAAGCTTCCTGATGGGACTTGTGTCACGGACTACCCTATAAGCCTTACAAATATCCAGGGAGTCAACTCTGATCTTATCGAATATCTGGACTATGCTCTCCGGAGGTATTTGCCCATCCCCATCGGAGAAGCCGACATATTCGCCCTGATTCTCCCTAAGACCATTTATTATCCCCCATCCATATCCCTCGTTCACCTCTATAGTAACCGTTCGCAATCGGGGGTTATCCTGGGCTAGCAGGGAAATTATCTCCCCGGTTCTATCAGTCGAGCCATTATTGACTAACACTAATTCGTAATCTATTCCCACTTTTTCTAACTCAGCTACCAGATCTTGAACTACCTTCCGAACATTCTTCTCCTCGTTATAGAAAGGCAACGTAAGTGATAGCTCATATTTAGTCATAATCTGCTTGGGCTTCCTCAAGCTTTCTATAGATAAGTCTGATGCTCTCGTTTTCTGGATCATATCGTCTCACCCTTTCAAATTGGATCTTCGCTTTTGCTAAATCCCCTCTCATAAAATATGCCCACCCCAAAGATGCCACCGCATTGATATTATTCGGCTCTCTCGCTAGTATCCTATTGCATTCAGTTGTCATCTCCTCGTATATCTTAATTTTAGGGAGAGAGGATGAGGCATCTCTTATGAGAAGCAAAGAATTATCATCATAATATATTAATTTCCATAAATCACTAAGATAGAGTCCACTGATGTAAGGTAACATCTCTCCATCCGATTGACAGGAGGGAGTTATAATAAAGCTAACCTCATATTTATCTAATAGTTCCTGCCAAGAGGGTTCGGCCTCAACTATATCTAAGTAATCCTCAAAGACTTCGACGCTCGTAGTTCTTCCATCGATAAAGACCTTCTGCTCAGGCCACAACCTCCAGATAAGATATCCGCCCCAATCATAGAAGTTGAACATATTCCCCTTTATCCCCTGAGATTTTATAAATTCGACCGCCTTCTGAGGAAATAGAGCTTTATCGACCCCTAACTTCCAACCTGCAGGCGAGGAGATAGCCAGAATTAAAGATAAAAGAAATATTCCCGAGAGCAATAGGCTAACGGTGGATGGTGCTGGATTAGTCAGGATATTTCCTCTTTTCCTCATAAATGATGTTATTTTCGCCTCAATTTTAGCTAGGTCTATATCGGCATATTTAGCGAGAATAGGGGATATCGCTATCGCAAACAGGGGCACATGCCTTGAGGCAGAAAGAGCCAGGTAGGAAAAAGCGGCGAAAATCCCTATATCAACAAGGTCTAACCTCTTTATCGCCGAGATCATAGCTATAAGACTGACAAAAAACATCAACCAGAAAAGGGGAGATTGAGAGAAAGTAGGGGAAAACATCTCCCTCACATTTTCGGCGAATACCGAATTAACTTGACGAAGCGGCCATAAGATAGCCTGATAAGTTATGGGATTAATCAAAGATACTAGAAATGATATTAGAGCAACACCTATTAGGACTATCAGTTTCTTTGACTCCATAGCAGAGTCGATATCGAAGAGATTTTTGGCAATGAATTTCGCCCCTTCACCTAGCACATATATCCCAAGCACTATAAATCCCGCTATAAATGCCGGATGAGAATTCGCCCAAAAGAGCATAAGCAGAGGCAAAAGAAATATATATTTCTCATCTCGATATCTAAATCGATCTAGGATATAGATAAATACAATTACTAGAAGATAAGATAGAAGTTGAGGTCTGATGAGCCAGCTTTCCTTAGAAGCGGAAGCACCTACGAGGAGAACGATGAGGGCTAGGTAGGATTTCACTCCTCTATTGAGGGAAGCGAAATATACAAAAGTGAATATAAGAACGATGAAGATCGCTCTCAAGAATATCAGCCCGTTGAACCCCAAAGCGAGATAGACTATGTAGAGAAGAAGTTCGAATAGCCAAGCTATATAATACCAAATTTGACCGGGCGAGGTATAGGAGAATATATCGTAATAAGGGATTATCCCCTTTTCAAATATCACCTCTCCCGTCTTCAAGTGCCACCAGGTATCGGGATCTTTGATCTCAAATACTGCGAAATAGAAGAGTAAGGTTAAAGCTAGGATAAGGGATACTATATCCCATCGTTTGCTGGTTATTAAATTTCTCCATCTGGGGATGCTCTCCATCTTAAAAATTCAACCTATATCGAACTCACTATATAATATATTCCCATCCTAGCCAAATTATAGACCTAACTGAGCCTAAAATAGAAATATCGGATTTTATCACTGCCTCTCTCACTATGGCTAAAATCCGATTGCTCATATTCGCATAAGGTGCGCTAGACTGATCTAATAAGCGAAAGAAATAATTTCCCCCTCACCCTATCCCACGAGGGGAGAGGGGACATCCCGATAGGGCTGATCTTCCTATTTTCCCCTCCCTTGATGGGAGGGGTTAGGGGAGGGTGATTACGAAATAAAGACATTTTTAGCTAAGCACGCAGAATCCAACATGAGCGAATCCGATTATAAACCCTGAGCATCCTCAATTTATCCTCGGCTTTTGTTTATGGTGATCGGTATTCTGCTCGAAGGTGTAAGCCACTCTCAAGATCGTCTCCTCCGCGAAGGGCTTGGCTATAATCTGCAATCCAATAGGCAAGCCGTTGTGAAAGCCACAAGGAATCGATATTGCCGGCAAGCCTGCTAAATTGATGGGAACAGTGCAGATATCCACCAGATACATTTGAAGCGGATCGTCAACCTTCTCTCCGATCTTGAAGGCTGTAACTGGAGAGGTAGGGGTGATTATCACATCGAACTTCTCAAACGCCTTATCGAAATCCTGCTTGATTATAGTGCGAACCTTAGCCGCCTTTAGGTAATAGGCATCATAATAACCCGCGCTTAAAGCATAAGTTCCTAGCAGTATCCTTCTCCTCACCTCTGATCCGAATCCCTCCCGGCGAGTTCTTCGATAAGAATCGATCATATCTAAGCTCTCGTTAGTTCTATATCCATAGCGCATACCATCATAACGAGCTAGATTCGAACTGGCCTCGGACATAGCTATTAGATAGTAAGCGGGGATCCCATATTCTATATGAGATAGGGACACTTCATCAGCCTCAGCAGAAAGTCCTACTAGGAGATCGACTGCTTTCTTCACCGCCAGTTCAACTTCGGGCATAACTCCTTCCGTGAAGAACTCGGGAGGGACTCCTATCTTCATACCTTTCACATCATTTGTTAAAGATTTCGTATAATCGGGAAGGGGAAGATCCGCCGAGGTGGAATCCCTAGGATCATAACCCCCGATAACGTTCATAATCAAGGCACAATCGGTAACATCCTTCGCGATCGGGCCGATCTGATCTAGAGATGAGGCATAAGCGATCAAGCCATAACGGGACACTCGCCCATAAGTGGGTTTTAATCCTACCACTCCACACATCGCCGCCGGTTGGCGAATCGATCCTCCGGTATCAGTTCCTAGAGCCAATATAGTCTCATCCGCGGCAACTGCTGCCGCAGATCCCCCACTCGATCCCCCAGGAATGGTGGATCTATCCCAGGGGTTATAGGTAGGGCCAAAGTAAGAATTCTCAGTAGTGGACCCCATCGCGAATTCGTCCATATTTGTTCTACCTACGAACACAGAATCGGAGGAGAGCAAT
>CAZSTA010000085.1:0-14606 GCA_964609495.1 uncultured bacterium
CTCCCACGAGGGGAGAGGGAACACTGAGATTGAACTAAAGCCCTTTAGTTCCCCCCTCCCTTGATGGGAGGGGGTTAGGGGGAGGGTGATAATTAACAAGATTCCTTGATAGCCTTATTAATTCAGCAAAAACCAAGATGGGAGGGAGTAGGGGAGAGTGGTTTAAAGTGAGTTCAAGACCTAGTCCGATCTCGAATATATCGGACAAAAATTTTGAAATTACTTAAAGAGCTAGCAAACTTTACTGAAGTTACTTAGCTTAGAGGAGAAAGGATAGTGCCAAGGAAAGTCATAGGCATCTTAGGAGGAAAGAGCTCGATAGCTACTGCTGATCTGTTTCGAAGGATAGTGGATCTCGATCTAAGCTCCGAATATCAAGATAGCTTGAGGATAATAGTCGATAATAATCCTGAGCTAACTGACTGCTCTAGGGCGATAATGAGAGGAAGAGAAGATCCCCTTCCTATTTTGAGAGAGGCGATCACAAATCTTAAAAGCTCGGGAGCCGATTTTATAGTTGTTCCCGAAGTTTGCGCGCATCACTATTTGAGACAGATCTCAAACGAGGTTCGCATCCCCATGTTGAATGTTGTTCAAGAGATCGTCGAGGCTCTAAAAGTAAGGTATCCTCAGATTAATAGAGTGGGGCTATTAGCGACTACCGCTACCTTAAAAGCAGAACTTTTTCAGAAGGTCTGTCAGGAGCTGGATATTAAGCTTATATTTCCCAGCAGAAAAGTGCATAAAGAACTTATTATGAAGGCTATCGAGGGGATTAGAGCTAAGGGGAAATCATTCGCTTTGTTAGAGGGAAAAGAAGCTCTTAAGAAAGCCTGTGTTTATCTGAGGGAGAAGGGAGCAGAAGCGATAATCGCTGGTTGTGCCGAGCTTTCTTTAGCTCTCTCTGCCTCCGATATAGATCTGCCCCTGATAAGCTCCAATAGAGTCTTAGCGCAGGTCGCTCTGGAGTTCGCTCGCTCCTCAGCTCCCCCTGTTCGGAAGAGGGAAAGGGTCGCTGAAGTATTGGACAAGATGGGAAAAAAGATCGAGGCTAAGCCGAATCTCGCCATTGTCCTTACCGGGGCTTATGGACAGGATAATGTCCCAGCCGAGATGTTTAAATGGGAAAAACTTTTCTTAGCGGCGGGATACGAAACTCTTCTCTTGACAGGGGAGAAGTTGCAAACCGATATCGACAATTTAGCTTTACCAGAACTATCTTTTAAGAATTCGAAGGTAGGGAAGATATACTTCGCGGCTTTTAATAGGCAATTGAACGAGAGAGATGAGAATAGGTTATTAAGCGCGATAGATGATCGAGCTCGAAAGTTGAAGCACAGTCTGATAGATATTATAAAAGATATGGATATCGAGATCATCTGTGTGGAAAACGCGCTTTCTCTGCCCTTGAATCTCCCCTTGGGTATGGCTTTATGGGAGCTTATAATCGAGCTTGATCTTCCGACTATAGCGCGTCATCACAACTTCTATTGGGAAAATAAGTATTTCGAGGATAGCAATGTCGAACGCTTATTGAACGTGGCCTTTCCTCCAGATACGCCCTCTATAGAACACGTAACTGTTAGTCTGGAGGCTAAGCGATCTTTGAAGGAGAGGAGGGGGATAGAATCTACTTATATCCCGAACGCAATGGACTTCAGTTCCCCTCCCACTTTGGATGATTATAATCGGGATTTCAGGAACTCCCTCTCCATTCAAGAGGGCGAGATCGTGATAATACAGCCAACTGTTATCTCCGGGGAATTAGGGATTGAGAATTCGATCCCTCTGCTTGCCAGATTGAAACGGAATTATGATCTCGATATCGTCTTGATAATAGGTGAAATCTTGAACGATGAGGATAAGAGATATGTCAAGTTCGTCGAGGATTTGGCGAAGGGCGAAGGTTTGAGAGCGATAATTGCTTCTCAGTATATATCCCCGGAACGACGTTTAGAGAGGGGCAAGAAGGTATATACCTTGACCGATGCTTATGTTAACTCCGATCTCATAATATTTCCTAATGGCGATCTCGTATCCTTCAAGCATATCTTACAAGGCATATTAGCTAGGAAACCCCTCTTAGTTGCTCAAGGGAAGGCTTTAGATGAGGCTATGGGACATCAACTCTCTTTAATAGCCCTTGGAGAGGAGATAGGAAGGGTGGAAAGGAAAATACGCGAGGTTCTGGCTAAGAAGGAGAAGAGGGAGGGTGTGGTATCAAACAATTTTCAAATGGCTTATCAATACTTCTCCGAGGAGAGGGTGCAGGAGAAGTTAGCCTCGCTTCTGGAAAAGCTTAAAAGTATGGTTAGGAGAACCGCTTAATGTATGAAGAGTTATTAACTCGTCTTCACCGAGAATATGAGGAGAAATATGGCTTTGCTCTATTCAAAGTCGATATAATTCCTGTTGAGGGGGGGTTAAGATTAACAGGGCAGGTCTTACTCGAAGCTCAGAAGAATAGATTAGAGGAGGAGTTGAGAAAGATCACCCAACTAAGTATCGAGAACTATATCGAGATTTTAGCTGATCCCGAAGGCAAGAACGAGTTGGGATGGGGAGGAGTCGAGAAGGGGATAGTTGATGTTTGGCGTAAACCCGCCTCGATTCGGAAAGGTGGGAAGGAGCTGAATACTCAGCTTATCCCTCAAGATGAGCCATTCAGGATCTTGACTGAGCGGGATAACTGGTATCTAATTCAGACGATAGATTTCACTTTGGGTTGGGTGAATAAAGGCAAAGTCCTACTAGATAGAGAAGCTGACTCCTCTTGGGAAAGGACATTTCGAGCGCAGAGGGGAAGCACGGTAAATTTGGATGGAGATACCTCGAGGTTGATCGAGGTTGCCGAGCGTTACGAGGGAGTGCCTTATTTGTGGGGAGGGACTACTCTTGACGGGATCGATTGTTCAGGATTAATTCAGAGGATATATAAGGAAGCTTATGGATTGATTCTGCCTAAGCACTCTTCGCCACAGAGGAAGATGGGCCTCAGGATACCTTTAAATGATATAGCTGTCGGAGATATAATCTCACTTACCCTCAAGGAGAGGAGGATATCCCACGTGGGATTATACTTGGGGACTGATAGGGTGATTCACGCTTGTGTGCGCAAGGGGAGGGTGATAATAGAGGATTTCGGGGAATTGCTCGATTTCTATATATTTGCTGGGGCGAGGAGAATAGCCCTATTTAAGGATAGAAAATAGAAGCTGGTGTATTTTCCGATCACCGATTTTGATTTTCCAAATTGAGAGGAATTTATGAATTTACTAGATCTAGAGAAACTGAGGGATAAGAAAGTTCATATAGTTGGTCTCTCCAGCGTGGAGGGCAATGCGGTGGCTAACTTTCTGATCGAGTATGGTTTCACCAATTTAGTAGCTCATGATTTCAAGAGACGCGATGAATTTGAGCGAAGCTTTAAGTTAGTTCACGTGGGGATGTCCAAGAAGGATAGAGAGATAGCCTTCGCGAGGTTAAAGCACTTGCCGATCAAGATAAACTATAAGGACATCTATCTCGAAGGTATTATGCAAGCAGACGCCATCTTTGCTACGCAGGCTTGGTTTATATATGATTGTAACCTACCTAAGCTGGAGGAGGCTAAGAAGTCAGGGATACCATTTTACACTATGACCGAACTCTATTTCGATCTAGCCCCTTGCCCGATAATAGCGGTAACTGGAACGAATGGGAAATCCACCACGGCTAAGATGATAAGTGAGATAATGTTCGCTAGTCCCTTCAAGACATATTTTGCTGGTAACGATAGGCACAGCGTTCAGGTCTTAGATAAGCTGGAGGAGATGAGGTCGGAGGATTTCCTCATCCTAGAGGTCAGTAATCGCCAGCTTAGGGAGTTAGAGAAGAGTCCTCATATCGCAGTAATAACTAATGTCTATCCGAATCACTTAGATGAGCATACTTCTTTTGAGGATTATATAGAAACTAAAGAGCGTCTTATAAGGTATCAGGGTGAGGATGACTTTGCAGTGCTTAACTATGATAATGAGATCACGCGAGGTTTTATCGAAAGATGCTCCTCGCAGGTATTTCCTTTTAGTAGAAAGGAGATTCTCAAGCAGGGAGCTTTTATAAAAGATGGATATATCATGGTTAGAATAGGAGAGGAAGAGACTGAGATATGCTCTCTCTCCGATCTGGGAGTGAGGGGCGAGCATAATCTGGAGAACGCTTTAGCCGCGGTTATGGCGGCCTCTCTTGTCGGCGTGGAGGCTGAGATTATAAGCTCTACCCTACGGAAGTTTCGAGGATTGAAGCATCGCCTTCAACTTGTATTGAGAGTGAAGGGAGTTGAATATTACGATGATCTCAATAGTACTACTCCTCAGGCGGCTATAGTCGCTCTTCGTTGCTTCAACTCTCCTGTGATCTTAATAGCCGGCGGAGATGATAAGGATTTGGATTATAACGAGCTGGGCAGGATAATCGTAGATAGAGCTAAGCTCCTGCTTCTTCTCCCAGGCAAAGGAACTGAGAAACTAGAGAGAGAGGTAAGTCGCTGGAAATCTCGTTTGGAAGTGGAAAACCCAATTATCGAACATTGTGAGAGCTTGGAGGAAGCTGTCAAATTAGCTCACATTTCTGCTCAATCTGGGGATATAGTTCTTCTATCTCCAGCCTGCCCTTACTTCTTCCGAATGTTCTATCTATCTGATGAGGGAGGCAATAGGGGTTTCAAATCGCTAGTTAAGGAGATAGCGCTTGGTAAGAAACGATAGATAATGTCTGCTATCTTAAGATAACTCTACTTCTCTTCCTCTTCAAAGACTTCTAGAATAGGTGGATCCTTGCTTATCACCTCTAACTCATCGCCACAATTGGGACATTCTATTATCTCACCCACCTCTAAAGGATCGGGAAGTGATATCTCGCATCCACATCTTGGGCACTCATACATATATATTTTACCTCCTTGCTTTGAGATCGAGATGATCTATAATAGATTATAAGATAAGAATAGGGATTTGTCAAGATTAATAGATATTATATCAGCAAACTAAAATAGGGAGATGATTAAATGATGACCTCAAGGGAGAGAGTCAGAAAGGTGATCGATCACGAAGTTCCAGATAAAGTTCCCCTTGACTTTGGGGGGATTGGTCTAACTAGTATCTCAGCGAGCGCTTATGCTCAATTGAGAAAAGCTCTTGGACTTCCCCATAAGAGGGTGAAGGTCGTGGATACCTTTCAGATGTTGGGGGAAGTCGAGCCAGAAGTTGGGGAAATGCTCGGGGTCGATACCACTGGTATCGGGTTAAGATCTCCGAATGAGAAGTGGAGGGAGTGGGAGCTATTTGATGGCACAGAGGTCCTGGTCCGCGAGAGCTTTAATCCAGTTGTGGACGAGAACGGAGATCTTCTGCTATATCCTGGAGGAGACACCTCGGGGCAACCAAGTATGCGGATGCCAAAGGGGGGCTACTATTTCGATGCGATCGTCAGACAAAAGCCGATAGATGAAGATAATCTCGATCCAAGAGAATGGCTCGAAGGTCAACTTTTTATCTATCCAGAAGAGTTGCTTCGCCATATTGAAGATAGGGTAACGGATTTATTTAATAATACCTCGCTCTCTATCATTGGTTTCTCCACCCACAGCAGCTTTGGAGATGTAGCGGCGGTGCCTGGGATGAATCTTAAAGATCCGAAGGGGATCCGTGATCCTAAGGAGTGGTATATAGCCCATATAACTCATCCAGAGTATATCAGGGGTATCTTCGAGTTACAATGCGAGGCATCCTTAAAGAATCTGAAGCTTTTCCGTCAAGCGGTGGGCGATAAGATCGATGTTATTATAATAAGCGGCACTGATTTCGGCTCGCAGAATGGGCCATTCATCTCGCCAGATATGTATCGGGATCTCTATATGCCTTTCCACAAGAGGATAAATGACTGGATACACGAGAATACGAATTGGAAGACGTTCTATCATAGCTGTGGCTCTGTGGTAGATTTCCTTGACGACTTCGTCGAAGCAGGAGTTGATATTCTCAATCCCGTGCAATGCTCCGCCGCCGGGATGGATCCGACCTTCCTCAAGGAGAACTATGGAGATAAACTTGTCTTCTGGGGTGGTGGGATTGATACCCAGAAGACTCTACCATTTGGCACTCCTGAGGAGATAAGGCAACAGGTGAGGGAAAGGATGAGAATATTTGGTAAGGGCGGTGGATTCGTCTTCGCCGCGATTCACAATATCCAGCAAAAAACACCTCCCGAGAATTTGAAAGCTCTTTTTGATGCGGTCGAGGAATTTCGCACGTTAGATGAATAAGGAAAGAGTCTTAGTAGTTCGTAAAGATATATTATGCAGACTAGGGTATTTTCAGGGAGTATTAACTGAAGATATAGAGCGTTATTATAGGGAGATATTGAGAAGTTATATCTTCAGAGATAGGAGCGAGGTTGAAGAAGACCCTAGTTTCAAGCAGATCATCCCCTATATACTACTATTTTATCGGGATAGAGATAGCGATTATTTCTTCTTAACGAAGAGGAGAGATGATTGTGCGGAGAGACGTCTCAGCTCAAGATACTCCCTGGGCATAGGAGGACACATTAACGATTATGATCTGGAGGATACAGGAGATATAATTCGGAGGGGGATGTTTCGCGAGCTTGAGGAGGAGATAGAATTAGACCTCGGCGACATTATCTCAAGTAGGCTTGTGGGAATGATAAACGATGATTCTAACCTTGTAGGGAAGGTTCACTTAGGTTTGGTCTATAAGATCGAGACTAGAAATAGAGAAGTTAGGGTAAGATCTGAATTAGAGGAGGGATTATTTGTTAAGAGGGACGATTTGATCGATTATTATGAGGGTATGGAAGGGTGGTCGCAGTTGGTCTATAAGAGATATATTGCTGGGGAGTGAAGTTGATAAGGAGAAACCGATATCGACCTTGTAAGCATGTAGAATATCGTGCTAGCAGATTTGGATTTCCTTAAATCACCCTCCCGTCAAGGGAGAGGAGCTAAAGAGATCGAGCTTATCTCGATGTTCCCTAAAAGGTAACTTTTTTGCTTCAAATAGAACTCATGGTTAAAAAAGTTACCTTTTTCCCCTCGTGGGAGAGGGTTAGGGTGAGGGGGAGAATTATATTCCCCAGCACAAACAAAGTTTACATGCTTCGATCGACCTTTGATTCGATTTGAGCTATTTTTCGGGTATCATCAACAAGGGGAAGAGAGATGAGATGAATAAGCTAACTACCTTGGCCAGGATCGGCCTAAATTATAAATTGGCTCGACCGATATGCGATTATCGTCCTATCCGCCTTTGGATAGAGCCAACCAATGTTTGCAATTTGAGATGTGTAATGTGTCCTAATAGTTCGATCCCCTCTATAAAAAGGGGATTTATGGATCTCGAGCTCTTTAAAAAGATAGTGGATGAGGTGGCAGGATTCGCTACTAATGTCAATCTCCATCATCGGGGCGAGTCCCTTATGCATCCCGATATTATCGAGATGATCGCCTATACGAAGTCCAAGGGGATCGAAAGCAGGCTCCATACCAATGCTAACTTGATGGATAGGGATATGTCCGAAGCTATATTAGAAGCGGGATTAGATATGATATCATTCTCCTTCGATGGATATGATAAGGAGACCTACGAGAGCATAAGAATTAGGGGCAACTTCGAAAAGACGGTCAGCAATATATTAACCTTTCTAGAGTTGAAGGAGAAGATGAGAAAGAATACCTATACTATATTCGAAACGATAGAATTTGAGACTCCTGATGAGGAACAGCTGGCCAAGAGACGGGAGTTTAGGCGACAATTCGAGGGACTCCCCTTAGATAAATTCGTGGTGAAGAAGCCTCATAACTGGGCAGGTAGAATGGAGATAAAAGGGATGTCGCTTGAAAAACAGAAACGGAAGTTCTCTCCTTGCACCCTGATCTGGTATTCTCAGACCATATTTTGGGATGGGACAGTCGTTCCCTGTCCTCAAGATTTCTTCGGAGAATATCCTGTAGGGGATGTCAATAACTCCACTTTAAGCGAGATATGGAATGGGGAGAGGATAGTCGAGTTGAGGAAGAAGATGAATATCAGGGATTATAAGACCGTTAATCCCTGCGTTGATTGTGATAGGCTTTGGAAGAGGAAGCTCGCGGGTATCCCAGTGCAGAATTTGAAATCGTTCTTTAGAGAGAATATATTAGGTTTTAATAAGTTATTGACGAAATGAACAGATAAACTTCTTTCCAAGGAGGTTATAACCTTGAGGATACCGAGACGCTATAATCCAAAAGAAGCAGAGCCTAAATGGCAGAAATTCTGGGGAGATAACGGAATCTACAAGTTTGATCCAAAGGGCGATAAGCCGATCTATTCCATCGATACTCCTCCTCCAACCGTATCTGGAGCGATACATATAGGGCATATATTCTCCTATGTCCAAGTCGATGCTGTTATCCGCTTCTGGCGGATGAAGGGTTATAACATCTTCTATCCCTTTGGCTTCGATGATAATGGATTGCCAACGGAGAGATTCGTTGAGAAGAAGATGGGGGTTAAAGCTCGCGATGTTCCCCGGGAAGAGTTCATAAAGATGTGCCTTGCTACTACCGAGGAGACGGAGAAAGAGTTCAAACGCCTATGGCAGAGTTTAGGATTAAGCGTTGATTGGTCGCTCATCTACTCGACTATAGACGACTATGTTAGAAAGACCTCCCAGAGATCGTTCATAGAGCTATTTCAGAAGGGCGAGGTCTATAGGAAGCTAGCTCCTACGCTTTGGTGTCCCGAATGTCGCACCGCTATCGCTCAAG
The DNA here is from genome assembly GCA_964609495.1 of uncultured bacterium. Taxonomy (GTDB): domain Bacteria; phylum CAZSTA01; class CAZSTA01; order CAZSTA01; family CAZSTA01; genus CAZSTA01. The sequence continues at coordinate 8,813 of CAZSTA010000085.1, forward strand.
CTGAGACGGAGGATAAAGAAAAAACATCGAACTTCAACGATATTCTCTTCGAGTTAGACGACGGGAAGAAAGTTGCTATCGCTACCACTAGGCCGGAGCTAATACCTGCCTGTGTAGCAGTTCTCGTTCATCCAAACGATGAACGATATACGGGATATATAGGAAGAAAGATGAAAGTTCCCCTCTCCGATAGAGAAGTCCCGATCATAACCGATGAGAAGGTGGATCCAGAGAAGGGGACTGGAGTAGTTATGTGCTGCACCTTTGGAGATATTACCGATGTTGAATGGTGGCAGAAATACGATCTTGACCTGAGGATAGTGATCGACGAAAAGGGAATAATGAACGAGCTAGCCGATTCTTATCAAGGATTAGATCTTAAGGAAGCGCGTCGGGCTATAGTCAGAGATCTCAACGATGAGGGATTGCTAGCCTCACGGGAGGAGATCACCCATACCGTCAATGCCCACGAACGTTGTGGCACTGATCTGGAGCTATTGGTTACTCCCCAATGGTTTATAAAGGTTCTCGATAAGAAGCAGGAATTACTTGAGATGGGCGATAAGATCAACTGGTATCCTGAGTTTATGAAGGTTCGTTACGTCCACTGGGTAGAGAATCTCCAGTGGGATTGGTGTATCTCCCGCCAGCGGTATTATGGAGTTCCCTTCCCACTCTGGATATGTAAGGAGTGCGGAGAGATAATCTTAGCTGATGATGATCAACTGCCGGTCGATCCCACTGTCGCTTCCCCTAAAGAGCCTTGTCGTTGCGGAAGCACTGAGTTCGAGCCTGAGAGGGATATAATGGATACCTGGACTACCTCCTCTATGACTCCTCTTATAAATGCTCGTTGGAAGGAGGACGAGAAATTCTTCCCGAAGCTATATCCTATGGATCTACGTCCTCAAGCTCACGATATTATCCGCACCTGGGCTTTCTATACGATAATCAAGGGGATGTTACATACTGAAGATATCCCTTGGAGAGATATTATGATCTCAGGACATGCTTTAAGTCCTGGACGCAGGAAATTAAGCAAGTCAAAATTAAAGAAAGTGGAAGATGACGTAGCGGGTAATCCCAAGCTCGCTATCGAGAAATACTCGGCTGATGCGGTAAGATACTGGTCCTGTGGAACGAGATTGGGGACTGATTGTATCTTCAGTGAAGATGTGTTGAAGCAAGGTAAGAGGTTAGCTACTAAGCTCTGGAACGCCTCCAAGTTTGCTATAACTAATCTGGAAGACTACAACGGAGGAAAGCCTGATGAATTGCGGGATATAGACAAGTGGATGCTAACCAAGCTCTCTCGAACCCTGGATAAGGTCAACAAGGGATTCGACTCTTATGAGTTCAGCATCGCTAGAGATGAGACGGAACATTTCTTCTGGCACTACCTATGCGATAACTATATAGAGATCATAAAGGAACGTTTGAATAAGCCAGGGATATATCCTGCTGAGGCTCGTCTTTCCGCCCAATATGGGCTATATCAAGCGGTGTTGAGTGTTCTGAAGATGATGTCTCCCTTTATGCCTCATCTCACCGAGGAGATATTCCATCTATACTTCTCGGAGAAGGAGAACGAGGAGACCATTAATCTATCCCGCTGGCCAGAGGTAGAAGATGGCTGGTTCGATGAAGAAGCGGAGGAGTCAGGGGATCTAGCGGTGGAGGTTATTACCGCGGTTAGAAAGCGTAAATCGGAGGCGAATGTTTCGCTTAGAACGAAGGTAGCAGATTTAACCGTAGCTTGTTCCCTTGATTATGCGGAGAAATTAAAGCGGGTTTCTCTCGATATATTAGCTCCTTCTAATGCCGACGAAATCCTCTTTGTAGAGGAAGCGACCGAGGAATTTATGGATACCTCCGATCCCGAGATCAAGGTCAGGGTGAAATTGGAAGAGTGAAAAAAAACATCTCATCCTCCCCCTAACCCCTCCCATCTTGGTTCTTGCTGAATTAATAAGGCTATCGAAGAATCTTGTTAATTACCACCCTCTCCCTAACCCCCTCCCATCAAGGGAGGGGAAAGTCAAAGATCAAGGAAGCCTCTCAATTACGTTCCCTCTCCCCTCGTGGGAGAGGATAGGGTGAGGGGGTAATACGAAGTATAGACTATTATATCTTGAGCTAATAATCGATTTAAAGGAGAAAGCGGGTTGAAGAGATTAATCTGGCAGGTAGCGAGAATAATTATTAGTGTGTCCTTAATAGCCTATATCTTCTACAAGATCGGTCTCTCAAATCTATGGGGCGCGTTAAGCTCCGCCCACCTAGGCTATCTGATAATAGCTTTGCTTCTCCATCTTGTAGGTTTATTGATCAGTGCCTATCGCTGGCAGATGCTCCTAGTAGGTCAAGGAATAGAGTTCTCTTTGAAGGATATAATAGCTATGTATCTAGTGGGGTTATTCTTTAACACCTTCCTTCCCACCAGCATAGGAGGAGATGTCGTTCGAGCTTATGATACTGCTAGGTTCAGTCGAAGAGGGGCTAAATCGGTGACTACAGTGATAGTGGAGAGATTAATTGGGATTTTTTCCCTGATAGCGATCGCGGGGATAGCTTTATTGTGGAGTTCGAGGTGGTTAAGGGATATAAGAATAGCCTGGATAATCCTTATATGCGCCGTGATATTTATCCTGATCCCCTTTATTCTACTGAATAGATCGATCTCGCGCAAAGTTGGATTATTATTCGATCTGCCTTTTCTCAAGAGGGTTAAAGGAAAGGTTCAGCAGGTATATGAAGCGATAGATGTTTATCGAGAGAGAAAGGATATAGTCGCTGAGGTGCTACTTCTATCCTTTCTCTTACAGCTAAATGTTATCCTCTACTATTATGTAATAGCTCTATCTCTAGGTATAAACTTATCTTTCATTTACTTCTGTCTGTTCGTTCCTGTAATCTTAGTTATCTCGATGCTTCCTATCTCTATAAGTGGATTGGGGATAAGGGAGAATGCCTTTGCTCTATTCTTCGCTCCTCTGATACAACCTCCAGAGGTGGCATTTGCCGCCGCGGTATCGTTGTCCTTGTTGGGATATATCGTGCAGGTGGTGTTTAATTCCATTGGGGGGGTGGTATATATGCTCCGAAAGTAGCCGAGAATCGGGGGTTTCCTTTTTAGAGAGTATATGTTACAATTAGGTGGATATATTTTTAGTTAAGGAATAGAAAGGAGGTGTTTAAATTATGAGGAGATATATTTTTCTCATCTTGTTATCGGTTATCCTAATATCAGGGATGGTTTCATCTGCTCTAACGGCAGAGGAGAAGAAATCCGAAGATGAAACGGCAGTCTTGGAATTGGAGGGCGAAGCGCCACCGGGTATGGTCTTTGTGCCAGCAGGGGAGTTTCTGATGGGGAAGGATGAAGGAGATGATGAGAAGCCACTGCATAAGGTCTATGTAGATGCGTTCTTCATAGATAAGTATGAGGTGACGTATGCAGAATATGCGGAGTTCGTGGAAGCAGGAGGATATAGTAACAAGAGTTATTGGAGCGAGGAGGGATGGAGCTGGAAGGAGGAGAATTATATAACTGAGCCAGCATATTGGAACGATAGCACCTACAACCAGCCGAATTATCCGATGGTGGGGATAAATTGGTATGAAGCGGAGGCTTATACTAGGTGGTGTGGGAAGAGATTGCCGACGGAAGCGGAATGGGAGAAAGCTGCGAGAGGGACAGATGGGAGAAGATGGCCTTGGGGAGAAGACTTTGAAAGTGATAAGGCGAATATAATTGGAACAGAAGATGGATACGAATATACAGCTCCGGTGGGGAGCTACCCCTTAGGAGTGAGTCCCTATGGCTGTTATGATATGGCGGGGAATGTGTGGGAGTGGTGTGCGGATTGGTATGAGGCTGGATATTATGCGAATTCTCCGAGTGAGAATCCCAAGGGTCCTGATAGTGGGAGTTCACGAGTTATTCGTGGTGGCTCGTGGTTCAACTATTTGGAGTTCAGTCGGTGTGCCGATCGTAACTACAACTTTCCCAATTATAGGAACAACATCCTAGGTTTTCGTTGCGTCCTGTCAGTAGCCCCTTGATATTTGTGTTATTGGGCTCTTAAATGTTAATTTTTCCTATCGGTGAGGAAGAATCCAAAATTCCTCACCGATATTATTGATCCCAGTTAGAGCTTCCTCTTTCCCCCTCTTAACCCACCTTTTGAAACTTTTCCCCTTTAATAAACTATGATAGAATAGATTTCTTGATATCTACTTGCTTAATAAGTTAGAATCGGAAGGAGGGGCGATAAGATGAAAAATTTGGGGATTATCCTGTTGCTGATCGGTCTCGCTATAGTCATAATCTATGCAGGTTATCACTTCATCATCGGTTTCCTCCTAGCTTCAAATATACCAGTCATATTGAGGATAGCTGTTACAGTGATGATATTGGGAGTCATCTTTATTCTCATAGCTCTAATTAGCGAGAGGGTTAAGGAGAAAGATAAATTTAAGGGGGTGGAAAGATGATAATCACAACCTCGGAAAATATCGAGGGAAAGAAGATAGTGAGGACTTTAGGATTAGTTAGAGGGAATACGATCAGAGCTAGGCATATAGGAATGGATATCGTTGCCGGCTTGAGGAATATAGTGGGAGGAGAAGTGAAGGAATACACGAAATTGCTAGCCGAGTCCAGGAATGAGGCTTCGGAGAGAATGATCGAACAGGCGGAGAAGATGGGAGCTAACGCGATAATAGCGGTTCGATTTGCCACCTCTCAAGTGATGCAGAATGCCGCTGAGATGCTGGTTTATGGCACTGCGGTAGTGGTCGAATAATAAGGATAAAGAGCATATTGATCTTTATCCCTTGATCGCTTATACTTGGAGCTAGTGTCATTCCCGTCGCTTCCGCTCCAAGTATAATAAAACTTTATTGATTTTATAGACAGTTATGGTCTTTTATAGTCATATATTATGTTGAATGGATTATCATAATTTGACAAAGTTCTACTTTTATAGTATAATTCGGTTAATTATAACTGGGTAAGCAACTTGGCGTCCAGGTTGTTCCAGTAAGGAGATTCTAAATATGGCAAGGATAACCAAGACCATTACCATATCTCTTCCTCCAGAGATGGCCGAGAAGATAGAGGAACTAATGAAAAAAGAAGGAAAAACAAGAAGCGAACTTTTTAGAGAGGCATTGAGAAGATACTTTGAAGAACAAGAGTGGAAGGAAATTTTAAGATATGGGAGAATGAAGGCAAAAGAAAAAGGAATTAGTGAAGACCAAGTAGAAGATATTGTTGATGCCTACCGTAAATAAGAAGCTGAAGGTAGTAATAAATACTAATGTTTTTATCTCGGGTCTAAATTTCGCTGGGAAACCAAGCGAGGTTTTAGAGTTGTTTATCAAAGAGGAAATAGAAGTTTATATTTCCCCCTTTATTTTAAGGGAGCTGGAGAGGATCCTTAGGGAAAAATTTGAATGGGACGAGGAAAGGATCACGAGAGTTCTAAGTTACATAAAAGAAAAAGCGATTGAAGTTCAACCTAAATTCAAACTTTCAGTAATTAAAAAGAAAGGAGAGGACAACAGAATCCTTGAATGCGCTCTTGAAGGGAGGGTTCAATATATTATCTCTGGTGATAAACGCCATATCTTGCCATTGAAAGAGTATGAAGGGATAAAGATTCTGTCACCAACTGAGTTTTTAAGGCTTTTTGAATTAAACTTCACACCTCCTTAATATCAAAACATTAGTGAATTCAAGATATAAATTTCCCCCTCACTCTATCCCTCTCCCACGAGGGGAGAGGGG
>CAZSTA010000086.1:0-14468 GCA_964609495.1 uncultured bacterium
TGGATGGATAAACGCACTATTCCCCAATGCGATGCTATATTGAAAAAGATAAGTCGAGAAGAGCTATTTAAGATAACAGGTCTGAGGCTCGATCCTGCTTTCTCACTAGCTAAGTTACTATGGATAAGGGAAAATCAGGCCGATATATATAAGCGGACTTATAAATTCCTTCAGGCTGAGGATTACATATTATCTAAATTATCTGGTGAATTTGTTACCGAACAGTCGGTAGCCTCTCGCACTATGCTTTTAGATGTATCCGATAGAGATTGGTCATCAGCTATATCGGATAAATTCTCAATAGAGCAGGAGAAACTTCCCCAGCTTTTAGAACCAGGGACTCCCTTGGGAAAGATCAGGAAAGAGACCGCTTCCGAGTTGGGATTAAATTCAGAGATGATGGTGATCGCTGGAGGAGGGGATCAGCAGTGTGCCGCCTTAGGAGTGGGAGCGATAACTCCTGATATAGTCAGCATCGGTCTGGGAACTGCCTCAGCTTTGAGCATCACTTTGGATAAGCCTATCTTAGATGGGAAGATGGAGATTCCCTGCTGTTGCGCCGCCGCAGCAGGGAAATGGGAATTTGAACCGCCGATATGGACTACTGGAGCCCTTCTCAGATGGTTCAGAGACAACTTAGGGACTGACGAGATAGAATCCGCTCAAAAGCGAGGTATCGATCCCTACGAAGTCATGACCAAGGAAGCCGAATCGATCTCCCCAGGTGCAGAGGGATTGATAACTCTGCCCTACTTTATGGGAGCAGGTGCGCCCAATTGGAACTCTCAAGCTCGAGGAGCTATCATTGGTCTTACCCTAGGGCATAATAGAGCTCATATAATTCGTTCCCTTATGGAAGCGGTAGCCTATGAGATCTCTTTGAATATAGAGACGATAGAGGAATTAGGCAACGAAATAAAGGAGATCGCTCTAAGTGGAGGAGGATCCCGTAGCACCCTCTGGCAGAAAATAATTTGTGATGTCACTGGTAAAGAGATAAGCCTTCCCTCGACTGAGGATGCACCATCCTTAGGAGTGGCGATGTTAGCCAGTGTAGGAGTCGGTCTCTATCCCGATCTCAAAACCGCTGGCGAGAATATGACCTCGGTTAAGGGTAGGGTTTATGCTGATGAAGATAGGAGAAAGATATATAATAGATTGCTTAAAGTATATAGAACCGCCTATAGCGGATTACTCGATACCTTCTCCAAGTTCAACCAGTTATAAAAGGAAACTTTTGCAGTCAATAAAACTCAAGGTTCAAAAGTTTCCTTTTTAAGGGGGAGCAAGCCCCCTTCTATACAAGGAGGAAGGAGGCTATGTACCTTTTAGTAGCTGTGTTCAAAGAGAAACACCTAGATGAGGTCCTAACGTCTTTCCTTGAGAATGGTATTACGGGAGCAACTATCTTGGATAGCGTAGGTATAGGAAGAGCTACCGATGAGGATGAGGATATTCCCATTCTAGTGAGGTTAAAACATAGATCGTGGAGAAATAGGCCTTATAACCAAACAGTATTCTCCGTCCTCGAGAGCGAGGAAGAGGTAGAGTTAGCTATGCAGATCTTAAAGGATATCTGTGGGGATTTCACTGTGCCTGGAACGGGTATAGCCTTCTCCATCCCTATTCATAGAGTTGAAGGCATGCCCCGTAAATAGGAAGATAATCATGAAGAGAAACAGGAAGATCATAAGGATAATCGAAACCTTCGCATTTTTAATATTATTTTGGTTGCTCTGCACTCTCAATCTGAGTCCTTCTTCCCTCATATTGGGTATATCCTTCTCCCTGATAATAGCTATTTTCACCTATGATATATTTATAGACGAGTCCGAGCTAATAGGAAGGAAGAGCTTTATTCCCAGAGTTGAGCTTCTGCTTGTCTACTTCTTCGTCCTATTATATGAGATGTTTCTGGGCAGTATAGATGTAGCTTATCGGACTATAACTATGGATATTAATCCTGGGGTGGTAAGGATCAAGACGAGGCTCCAGTCAGACCTAGCTGCGACGATCTTAGCTAATTCGATCACTCTAACCCCTGGAACGATAACCTTAGATATGGAGGGAGATTACCTCTATATCCACTGGATAAATGTTGAGACCTCTCATATGAACAGGGCGGGAGAATTAATAAAATCCCGCTTTGAAATGTGGTTGAAGAGGATATTTGAATAGCTAAGGGGATTTTGAGATATGATAAACTTGATAATTATAGTATTAATATTATCTTCGATAGCCTGTCTATATCGAGTGCTCCTAGGCCCCACTCCCCCGGATAGGGTAGTGGGATTAAGCGTTATGACCTCCAATGTAACAGCCCTCCTGGTCGTTCTAGGCTTGAGCTTCGAGCGTCATATATATCTGGATGTAGCTCTAGTATATGCTATGCTCAGTTTTATCAGTGTTATCGCGATCTCAAAATATCTGGAGAGGAGGGAATTTCACGAATGATCATAATAAATATCCTATTAGGGATCGGTATATTGCTTATGATCTTTGGAACTATCGGGATCTTAAGGTTTCCCGATGTCTATACCAGAATGCATGCCAGCTCGAAGTGTGGAGTAGCAGGGATCATAGTTCTATTTATAGGCTTAGCTCTCCTAGCGATCAGGGAAGGATTTACCGCCTCCTCGATCAAGATAATTCTAATAGCTTTATTTATCTTGGTAACCTCCCCTGTTGCCTCTCATGCCACAGCTAGGGCGGCTCTCTTCGAGGGAATAGAGCCCTGGCATAAGTCGGGGAACAGGAAGTAGAAGCGAAGCTTATGATAAAATTTACAGTCCAATTATTTCTAATCGCTCTAGTCATAATGGCTATAGCAGCGATTGAGATGAAAGATCTCTTGAATTCGGCTATCGTTCTGGCGACCTTTAATTTAACTTTATCCTTCATCTTTTATTATCTTCATGCCCCAGATGTAGCTATCGCGGAGGCTGCGATCGGAGCTGGGGCTGGAACAGCCATCTTCGTCATAGCTATAAGTAAAACCGAGAGGAAGGAGAAATGAGCAGAATCCCTTCGATAATCGTCATATTCGTATTGGGATTACTCTTCTGGCAAGCGTTCGATCTCTCCTATGGGGAAGGAGTAGAGGGTATATCGGATTATTATATAGAGCAGGGGATCAAAGATACTGGCTCTATAAATATCGTAACCGCTATTATCTTGAACTATAGAGCCTATGATACGCTAGGAGAGACGATGATCCTCTTTGCCGCGATAACTGGAGTAGCGGCCCTAGCTTTGAAGGGGGTCAAAACTGATGTCAACGATAATTAGAACTATCTCTCGGAAACTATTTCCTTTTATCCTCTTATATGGGCTATATATAATTACCTATGGCCATCTATCCCCAGGAGGGGGATTCCAGGGCGGAGTAGTGTTAGCCTCGGGAATTATACTTCTATGTCTATCTCAGGGGGTGCTGGAAACAAGAAGATCGATAACTTACGAGCTCTGTGGCTTTCTGGAGGTGGGAGGTATTTTCATATTCATTATGTTAGGGGTGATAGCTATCCTCTTAGGATATAGTTTCCTCACCAATGTCCTTTCTCTAGGAGAAGCTGGAGGAACTTTCAGCGGAGGACAAATCTTGTGGCTAAATCTAGCGATAGGTTTGAAGGTAGGAGGAGGGATATCCACCCTCTTTTATGTTATGGCTGGATTCAGGGGAATAAATGGTGATAGATAATATCATAAATAGCACTAATGTCGGGATAATACTCTTTCTAATTGGATTATATGGATTAATAAGCAAGAGAAATATAATTAAGATGATAATTGCTCTTAACGTAATGAATGGAGGGGTGACCTTATTCTTTATTGGCTTAGGATATCGATTCGAGGGGACTGCTCCCATACTTGACGAGGATATCATGAGAAGGGCGAAGGAGATAGTCGATCCAGTGCCTCAAGCACTTATGCTCACCGATATAGTGATCAGCTTTTGCCTCACAGCCCTAGCTCTCTCCTTAGCCATAAAGATCTATCAGAAGCTCAGGACTTTAGAATTGGATGAATTGGGGAAGTGATTATGCTCACAGCTCCTATTTTATCTATAGTTATTCCCCTCATAGCCTCCTTTCTCGTGGTGTTGCTTAGGCTGGTCAGACCAAAGGTTGATATCTCCAAGAGCTGTGGGATTATATCTATAATAGCTACTTCTATCTCCTTCGTCCTGCTTTTGAACCTATTACCAACCGTATGGAGAGGGGGAATGATAACTTATTCTCTGGGGAATTGGCCTCCCCCTCTGGGCATATCCCTCGCGGTTGATGGCCTTAGCGCTTTCGTAGCTCTAACAGGATCTTTTATAAGTCTTATGGCGATCATCTACTCCTTAGCTTACAAGGAGTATGAGGCGAGATACTACTCACTACTCCTTCTCCTTATAGCTGGGATGTTGGGAGTCATCCTCACTGGCGATATCTTCAATATGTATGTCTTCTTCGAGTTATTATCGGTTGCCTCTATAGGTCTGATAGCTTTGGGAGGAGAGGAGAAAGCTTTAACAGCTAGCTTAAATTATCTCTTTATAAGTAGTGTAGGAGTTCTGTTCTTTCTTATGGGTATCGGTCTGCTCTATGGCTATACAGGAACTTTGAACCTCGCTCATCTATCGGAAAAATTGCCCCCGATATTCGAAATTCAACCAGCTAAGATCGTTCTTCCCATCTCTCTGCTACTGACTGGAGCGGCGATAAAGAGTGCGCTTATCCCTCTTCACGTTTGGCTTCCCGATGCTCACTCTTATGCTCCTTCTCCCATCTCCGCGATCCTCTCTGGATTTATGGTTAAAGTCGGCATCTATATGATTATAAGGATATCCTATCTCCTTCAAGGCTCATTGAGTTTTAGGGATGTGTATCTATGGATGGGAGGGATATCAGCTCTAGGAGGGGTGCTAATAGCTCTTACTCAGTATGATATAAAGCGGATATTAGCCTTTCATACTATATCCCAGTTGGGCTATATATCCCTGGCTTGGGGAGTTGGGACCTCGTGGGCGAGAAGTGCTTCTATTCTCCACCTCTTCAATCATGCTCTCTTCAAAAGCTCGCTCTTTCTCTGTGCTGGTAGTGTGATCTACATCACCGACTTAAGAGATGTTAGAGAGATCAGAGGTTTAGGAAGAAGAACCCCAATCCTAGCAGCCGCCTGTATTGTGGCTTCGCTTTCCATATCGGGGATACCGCTATTTAATGGCTTCGTGAGTAAATCTCTTATCTCATACTCTCTTAATGAAGATCTACTGGGAAAGATTGTTATAACTCTGGCAGGGATAGGGACTGTTGCCTCCTTCTTCAAATTGAATCAGATCTTCTTTGGAAGAACTAGGGGAGAGATCAAGAGAAAGATCTCTTATTGGATGTATATACCGATGCTCTTTTTAGCTCTATTATGTATTCTCTTTGGGATATTCCCTCACCTAGGGTTGAGGTTAGTCGTGAATTCGATCCTCGAGGAGGGGAGCAAGATAATGAAATTCGACTTTTGGAAGCTGGATAAGCTGATAGATGTTATGATAACTTTAGTGCTAGGATTTGGCTTATTTAAATTAGTAACTACTAAACTTAAAGGTATTACCCTAAGACTCTCCAAGATAGAGATCAACTTGAGTACTGGCCTTATGCTTATAGTGTTATATCTAATAGGTATAATATTGATCTTTAATCTTGGGAACTAATCAAACTTTTTCTTACCCTATCTTTTGAGAAAAGGAGGAAGAATTATGTATCTAGGAGCCGATTACTATCCTGAACATTGGGATAAAGAAAGATGGCCTAAGGATGCGGAGATGATGGCTGAGGCCGGACTTAATGTAGTTCGCCTGGCAGAATTCGCTTGGTCGAGATTAGAGCCTCAGGAGGGTGTCTTCGATTTCAACTGGTTAGATGAGGTGATCGAGATATTATCTGGAAAGGGGATAAGTGTGGTTATGTGCACTCCCACCGCTACTCCTCCCCAATGGATGTATAATCTGCATCCTGATATTCTCCCAGTCGATAGGAATAGGATCAGGAAGAATCAAGGGAGCAGAAGACATTACTGTTTGAATAATCCCACCTATCACGACTATACTAGAAGGATAGTGGAGAAGATGGCGGCTCATTATAGCGATAATCCGGCGGTGATCGGCTGGCAGATCGATAACGAGTTCGGCTGTCATAATACCACTCGTTGTTACTGCGATTACTGTTTAAGGGCTTTCCAGGAGTGGGCGAAGGATAAGTATGGGAGTTTGGAAGCACTTAACAAGGCTTGGGGAACTATCTTCTGGAGCCAGGTATATATGGACTGGGAAGAGATCCCTCTGCCCTGGAGCACTCCAGCCGCCCTTAATCCCAGCTTGACCTTGGACTTCTTCCGCTTCTCCTCAGATTCTAACGTCAGATATCAACAGCTTCAGATAGACATCCTTCGTCGCTTGGCAGGCGATCAGTTTATCACTCATAACCTGATGGGACTGTTCGATGAGATAGATTACTTCGCTCTCGCTCGTTCCTTGGACTTCGTTGCCTGGGATAACTATCCGGGATTGAACCTCAGTGGAGAGGCGAATTCGATAAGAGTAAGTTTATCCCACGATCTTATGCGAGGGTTGAAGAGAAGCAATTTTTGGGTGATGGAGGAACGGAGTGGACAGCCGGGAGGGGATTATATATTCCCAGCCACCCGTCCAGGTGATATTCGTCTGTGGACCTATCAAGCGATAGCTCACGGAGCGGATGCGGTAGTGTACTTCAGATGGCGCACCTGTCGCTTTGGTGCAGAGGAGTATTGGCATGGGATAATCGATCATAACGGCAAGGAGAATCGGAGGTTCGAGGAGGTTAAACGGATCGGGGAGGAGATAAAGAAGGTTGGAGAGCAGATAGAGAGATCGCAGATCAAAGCGGAGGTAGCGATCCTATTATCTTATGACTTCCGTTGGGCTTTCAAGATTCAACCTCATACCCCTGCTTTCAATTATGAACAGCATCTGTTGAACTACTATACCTCTCTTCACAATGCTAATATACCGGTGGATATAATATCGCCTCGAGAGGATCTATCCCAATACAAATTGGTGATAGCGCCAACTCTATTCCTGCTCGATGATGAGATCGTAGCTAACTTATACCGTTATGTGGAAAATGGAGGAATCCTAGTAACCACCTTCCGTTCTGGAGTGAAGGATTGGAGCAATGTTGTCACAGAGAAGGATCTGCCCGGAGAGTTGAGCAAGCTATTTGGAATAGTCGTTAGGGAATATGATCCTCTACCTACAGGAAAAACTAATACGATCAGATTAATTCATCCCGAGCTGGAGCCATGGGAATTAGAGGCTAAGGTATGGTGCGATGTGATTTCAACTCAGCAAGCTGAGGTGGTCGCAGAATACACCCAGGATTATTATGCTCAATCTCCAGCGGTAACCATAAACCAATATGGAAGTGGATATGCGGTTTATGTAGGGACCATCGGAGAGGATAAGTTTTACCAAACTTTGCTCAGTTGGCTGTCGAATAAGGCAGGAGTGAGATATCTATTAAGGACTCAGCTGGGAGTGGAGGTTACTCAGAGGGTTAAGGATGATGTGGCTCTACTCTTCTTGCTTAACCATAATCAGGAAGCAAGAATGGTAAATATCGATGGTCGGTATGAGGATCTCTTAACGGGAGAGAAGGTTGAAGCTAATGTATCTCTTTCTCCTAAAGGAGTGAGGATATTAAGACCGATCAAGGAATAATCTTAGCGGTAGATCATCAGAATTGCTCTACATAGCTTGAGATCGGATCCTCAGATGGGGAATTTGACCGCTACGGAGTTTAGATGAGGAGTGCTTACAATGGATGTGTCTCTTTTTATCAATTTCCTACGAATATTCATATTCATCAATATGCTATTGGGATTGATCCATTTGAGATGGCGATATATAAGTAGGCTTCGTCGTATTACTTGGCTCACCCTTTGGTATCTGTGGATATTTCTCTGTATCTTAATCATTTCAACCTCAAGGTATGTAAATGGGGTGGAATTAGTAAAACGGATAAGGAGTCCCTTGAATATCGCTTTAGCCTTTCTTATGCTCTTTATCATCTGGGGATGTATCAGATCCATATTGCTCAGCAGATCAGCTAAAACAAACGGAGAAGTGGCTATGCAGAAAGGGGATTATAAGAAAGCGGCTTCTGAGTATTGGTGGGCTTCAAGGTTGAATCCAACAGATGCTGATGCTAGATACAAACTATCATATCTATATTGCCTTTTAAACAGATTTGAGGAGGCGAAGGATGAATTCGATAAATATTTTATAAGCTTTCCCACCTCTCACAATAGGCAGGAGGCAGTCGCTCAATTCATCAGCTTGTTGATATGCCAGATGCTTCTACATCGCCTTGATAAGGCTCTGCAGGAAGCTTATGGTTTTGAACCTTCCGAAGATCACAAGACTAACAGATTTACTTTGCTCTACAATGATCATAAATTCGTCTTTAGAGTGTTCTCTCGAGATAACAATATCTATTATCTCGAGATAAAGGGTTGTGTCGTTAGAGAGGGAGATAGAGGAGGGGCTAAGCAGGAGGAGAGAAAGAAGCAATTTCAAAGTATAATGCAAGGCTTAAAGATGACGACCTTAGATTATCACCTCGAGAGCGGATACCTGAGAAAGGAGATAGAACTTGGAGAGATGGTTGCTAAAGGGACTCCAGCTCCGCTCATAGAGAAAAAGCTCGATGATATCTGGGAGGCTTTTAAGAGATTCGAGAAGATAGTCGGAGCTGAAAGCGAGGAGGAGATAAGAGCAGTCCTCAATTAGCATCTTCTCAAATGTATCGATAGCGATCGAATTGGCATTAGTTAAGACAACAGGAGGTATCAAGATGGATTGGTCTGCTTTAAGAGAGGAATTTCCAGTTACTAAAGAGGATATTATATTTTTCAACCATGCGGGTGTTTCTCCTCTCCCCCGCTATGTGGTCAAAGGTATAACCGATTATCTTGAACGGGTTGTTAGGGGAGATTTCAGCAAAGATATGGATATAATGGAGGAGACTAGAGCGAAGATAGCCGAACTCATCAATGCTGATGAAGATGAGATAGCTTTTGTAAAGAATACAAGTTCTGGAATTATACTCGCGGCTGATAGTATAGATTGGCGAAGTGGGGATAATGTTGTTACCGTCGAAGGGGAATTTCCCGCTAATGTCTATCCTTGGCTCAGCAAGGAGCAAATTGGAGTAAAGACGAAATTCGTCTCCAGACGTAATGGGAGAATATCGGTGGAGGATTTGGAGAAAGCGATCGATGATCGCACTAGGGTATTGGCTTTGAGCTTCGTTCAGTTCACCAATGGTTTTCGTAGTGATATGAAGACGATAGGGAAGATGTGCCGAGAGCGGGGAGTTCTATTTGTGGTAGATGCTATACAAGGACTAGGCGCTCTCAACTTCGATGTGAAGGAATTCTCGGTGGATATGATGGCTTCTGGAGGACATAAGTGGTTGATGAGTCATTCCAGCCTCGGCTGTTTCTATTGCTCGAAGGAGATACTGGATGATCTCGTTCCCGCAAATATAGGGTGGAACAGTGTTGCTGACTACGATAACTATCTGAAGTATGATCTAACCCTTCGTCCAACCGCTAGACGCTTCGAGGAGGGATCACCCAACGTGGTTGGGACTAGTGGACTCTCCGCCTCTCTGGATATGATCTTCAAGTTAGGAATAGAGAACATAGAGAAGCGCATAATCTATCTCACCGATCTTCTCATCTCCAAGCTCAAGGGTAAGGGGTATAAGATCATAAGCTCTCTTAAACCCGAGGAGAGATCAGGGATCGTAAACTTTAATAGCGATAAACATTCTGTAGATGAGATAATAGAAATATTGAAGGAAAGGAAAATAGTGGTTCGTAAGAGGGAGAGTGGGATTCGCGTCTCTCCCCATTTCTACAATTCCGAAGGGGATATAGAGAGATTAATATCTGCTCTACCTTAGTGTGTGTCAGATATGACACATATCTGCTAGTTATGATTGAGAAATATCGATATCGGAAAAGGTCTCCTCCTGCGACTTCAAGGGGACTTTTTTCATTTAATAGGAGATGGTATAAAAGTTGCTCTCTTAATAATAGATGTTTACTGATAATATGTGTGATCGAGGTGTGATAAATATGGATAAATTCATAATTCATGGCGGGGCAAAGCTTAAGGGAGAGGTAACGATAAGCAAAGCTAAGAACGCGATCCTATCCATCATTGCTGGTTCTCTGCTTGCCGAAGGGAAGACTATCCTTCATGATGTTCCCAAGCTCAAGGATGTTACGACTATATGTGAAATAATAACTCGCTTGGGAGTGAAGGTAGAATATATCGAGGGTGGCGCGTTAGCTATAGATACTACAGAATTATCGGGTTATGAAGCCCCTTATGATCTGGTAAAAACGATGCGAGCTTCATTTCTAGTTATGGGCCCTCTCTTAGCCCGAATGAAGAAGGCGAGAGTATCCCGCCCGGGAGGGTGTGCCTTTGGGCCTCGCCCTGTAAACTATCATCTTAAAGGGTTTTCCTCTTTAGGAGTGGAGATAAGCGAGGAGCATGGTTATATCCAAGGGGAAACGAATAAATTAAAAGGAGCTAATATCTATCTGGATTTTCCCACAGTTACCGGCACAGAGAACATAATGATGGCGGCGGTATTAGCTGAGGGAACAACAGTTATCGAGAATTCAGCTAAGGAGCCAGAGGTTATGGATTTGGCTCACTTCCTTAAGAAGATGGGAGCAGACATGGAAGGAGAGGGAACAGGCACTATAACTATAAAGGGGGTCGATAAATTAAATCCAGTCGATTATAGTGCTATCCCCGATCGCATCGAAGCGGCGACCTTTATAATGGCGGCTGGTATTACTAAGGGGAACATTAAGATCAAAGGGATCAAGCTAGATCACCTGAGAGCTGTTATCTCTAAGCTAGAGGATATGGGGATAAGTATGTGGGAGGAAGGAGATGTATTTAGAGTGGTTGGTCCCCCCCAGCTTAATCCTATTAAAGTCACGACCCTCCCTTTCCCTGGCTTCCCTACCGATCTCCAGCCTCTAATTATGGCTCTAACCACGATCGCCAAGGGGACCAGTATGATCACTGAGACTGTCTATAAGAGCCGCTTCATACACATTGGGGAGTTTGCCCGAATGGGTGCGGATATCGATCTGGATGGGAAGAGCGCGGTTGTTCGAGGGGTGGAAAAATTAACTGGCTCCCCTGTTATGGCAAACGATCTTAGAGCTGGAGCCGCTTTAGTCTTAGCGGGATTAGTTGCCGAGGGAACAACCGAGGTAAATAGGATATATCATATTGATAGAGGATATGAGCACTTTGAGGATAAGCTATCGCAATTAGGAGCCTCGATCGAGAGGGTTAGGGAATAAAAAATTGGAGCTTCCCTTTTAATTAATATAACTTTTCTTATAAGTTTGATCTTTGAGATATTAATCGAAGTATCAAATTCTTGGTCTTCGCTGAGGGATTCAAGATATGATTCCCCCCTCACCCTAGCCCTCTCCCACGAGGGGAGAGGGGACATCGAGATAGAGCTTAAGTCTATACTTCGCATTACCCTTCAGTTCCCCCGCCCTTGATGGGAGGGGGTTAGGGGGGAGAGTGATCAGTCTATACTTCGTATTAACTCGAATCTACTTAGATGTTAGATCTCAGATTTTATATGCTTCCGTAGAGTGAAGATAATAAAATAGAACTGGAGCTGGGAAGCTAAATTCCCCAGCTCCAATCCCTATTTGCCACTTATCTTTAGGAGACTATTCTTCCCAGATCCAACGGTGATTACAGCAATCGTCCCCTTGCATTAAAGTTTTGGTGCGAATCATTTTTATTTTTGGGTTGAAGCCCTGACAAAAAGCGTAATCTGGATGGCAAATTGTAGCGTATCCTATATCTGAAGCATCATTCTCACGAAAAGTCTTCGCATAAAGGCACTCGGTGACTTTGATCTCGAAAGCTTTATCTGTGTCTTCAACAATATCCAAGGTCAAGAAGTGTTTCCAGAAGTTAATACTATCCCTCGCCCATGCAGCGAAATTTGCAAAATCATTATTTGGACGATCCTTTGCTTCGTTTTGCCCATTTTGTAAAGCGGCTTCATAAGCAGCTCTTTTCAAGATTTCTATGAAGCTGTCTTCTTTAAGTTCCTTTGCAAGATTCTTTATAATCGGAATAAAGCTATCTTTAAAGGCAAAATCATAAATTTCTTTAAAAGTCATCCCTGAATCTTCCAAGAACTTATGCTTGTCAGAAGACTTAGTTTCCATCATAACCTCCTTTTGTTGCTCCTTCCTATGTTTTTGGGCATGGCCGCCCAACTTTTTATTATACTGCTCTATATTATACCAAATATGAAGCGATTGTCAAACTTCTATAGTAGATATAATTTTTCTTTATCTGACCTTCTCAGGACTGATAAAATCCCTTGACACGAGAAATTTTTGTCATAACATAAGAACATCTATTCCCAACTTATTATGTTTTTTAAATTTCTTGACTGAAAATTGAGCGATTTGGGTATAATATAGATACAACTAGTTATTGTTAAGTTGCTGAACAAAGAAGGTGAAAGCGATGGGAGAAAATCACTCTAAATCTCTGCTCTTGGACAAAGTGGAGAGATATTTAGATAGAGGATTATACGATGAAGCTATAAAGGAATTGAAGGGAGCATTGAAGCTTCACCCTGATTATCCTGAATTCCATAACGCGCTAGGGAGGGTATATTATCTCAAAAATATGTTAAAGGAAGCCTCAATTGAGTTCGATAAAGCCATTCAACTCGATCCAAACTACGGTGAAGCTTACTTCAACCTAGCTACCCTTCTGAGCGAAGCGGGGTTATACGAATCAGCTTTTTCCCTCTATAATAAATACATAACGTTATCCTCAGGGAAAAATCTGGCTAATGCCGACTTTCCCGAGAATAATCGCTTGTCTAGTGAAGAGCTAAATAAGTGGAGATATATATCCATTTGCTCTGAGGATGTCTCTAAAGTTCATCGCTCCCACTAGATGAGAATAATCCAGATCAGACTCAGTCCTATTATTATCCACTGATGAATGGCCGCCCTTGCTGATAACTTGTTTCCATGGGGAAGAAGATCGTTATGAGTAGGAAAAAGAAATATCCTCCGAGAGTTTTTGAAGGCTTTTTGGGCGTGCTCAAAGTCAGGAAGAATCCCTCCTAAAGCTCCTGCCACTATCGTCCATCTACTTTTATCATTCAGCATAAATAATATAATTAATAATACTGCTGTGCTTAATATATCGAGCCCTATGTTAATTAAATTCTTCTTATATTCATGATGAGGAAGCATATCCAATACCCCATGAGATACTAAACCTGCTATGAAGGAAAGAGGAACGTTATTTAACGAAGCTCCAATCGCCGCCCCAACCGCTAAATGGGTGATAAGATACACTGAATCATCTCCTTGATTCTAAGTAGATTCAAATAAATAAATTCCTATTACTAGTTCAAGACATAATCCTCCCTCTCCCACCAGGGGAGAGGGAACATAATTGAGAGGGGTTAGGGGAGGGTGATTTAAGAGAAGTTCAAGACCTAGATTCCTCTCAAATATCTCCGACAGAAAATTTTGAAACTTTCGGTTTAAAGCTATTTTTCTACTTTTCCTCGGCTATTCTCTTTATTCTATTGAGGGTCCCTTTTGCATATTCTATCAAGCGTGACTCGGTAGGGACTATCTTATAGGTGCCTCCTTCCCTCTTATATTCGGTGATCACAATTGACATAGTGGTCTTACCGTATTTCTTGGGAGTGAGATAGATAGTCATATCATATCTAGTACTCTCATCCCGCTGACCAGTAACATCGATCACGCCCTCCTCTTTGCTAGAGGCTGAGGTTATGAAATCAGTGGTATAAGAAAAATGGACCAAAGCGGCCTCATAGACTGCATTCTTAGGGGCATTTACTACTATATAATACTCTCCTGGTCCTGATCTTCTTGGTGCTGAGGAACAACCCCCGACCAGAAGGATTATCAGAGCTGATAATATTATCGCCTTTCTCATCTGATTTTACCTCCCTTAATATCTCGAAGTAAAGACTCGCTCACAAGATAAACCAATTTACCTCACCTACTTTATTATATTTTACCCGATCTAAAAGGAGAAAGCAAATCTTTATGATATCTGAATAGAGGTGAGGTCTAATCAACTTCTGTTGACTTTTCCCTCGATCAGTGCTATAATTTGTATAGATTCATTCTGAGTTGATATTTCGATCAGGGAGTATAAAATGATCCCCTTTATCCTCGATCTCACTGAGAAGTCGCAATCCACCTACGAAGTCCGCTTGGCTGATGGCGATATCGCCAGTGAATTCGAGCTACATCTGGATTGGAATCCAGTTCAACAGAAGTTGAATAGTATTATCCGTAGCCTC
>CAZSTA010000087.1:0-9517 GCA_964609495.1 uncultured bacterium
GTATCATATTCTTAGTTCTTCGTTAGGGAGTTAAAGACTAATTCCCCCTCACCCTGGCCCTCTCCCACGAGGGGAGAGGGAACGTCGAGATTGAACTAAAGCCCTTTATTCCCCCTCCCTCGATGGGAGGGGGATAGGGGGAGGGTGATTTAAGGGAAGTTCAATTTCCCGGCATGGAGTTTTATATGCTTCCTCACTCCTTGGCTATATTGACTTAAAAGAACCTTTGTGTTATAATTAAAGTATGATAGAGGAGAGAATTACTCAAAAAAATTTCAAATTGATGAGAACTCTATTGACGGTAGGAATAATATTCGCCTTAACTCTATTGATCATCTTCATAATTCATCAAAGTAAAGAGCGGAAGATCGAGAAGATTGAAGACTATCCCCAGATAGAATCGACCTTGAAAGGTAGCGAGATCTTGATCTGGAGCAAAGGGAGAAAGCTGGGAGCCCTGTATTCTTCATCCGCTGAGATGGATTTCGACACTCAGGTAACCACTTTGGATAATATAAAGGATGGAGTGATCTTAGATAACAAAGGAGAACCTGCTCTATCCCTTAAGGCTGATAAAGGATATTATTATGGAAATACCGAAGATGCGACGATGGAGGGAAGCGTCGAACTTAAGGATATTAAAGAAGGAACGACTTTAAATACCGATAAGTTAGAGTGGAAAGCCAAAGATGAGAAAGTATTAGTTCCTGGGAAGTTGAAGATAACGGATAAAGACTATGCCCTGACTGGCGATTCTATGAAATCGGATAGCAAGATGGAGAATATAGAAGTAGAGGGAAGTGTAGAGGCTACCATAATTTTGAGCGATTGAAGAAAGGACTGCTATGAGATCTAACAATGAAGCTTCTTCCTTAGAACCACGGGAGAAAGAGATAACGAGTGAGCAAAGCTATCTGGATATATGGAGAGCTACTGCGGAGGAGATATTGGAGACTGGCGGTATCTCTATGGTTCTTGGAGGTACTGATACTGGGAAGACTACTTTCTTCGCCTTCCTAGCCAACACCCTTCTTAGAGCGGGGAAAAGGGTGGCTTTGGTAGATGTCGATATGGGGCAATCGGATATCGGCCCTCCTACCACTATCGGATTGGCGATTCTTGATAAGCCATTTGGTAGTTTAGATGAAATAGCCCCCGATGCTCTATACTTCATCGGCTCTACATCTCCTCGGGGTCATCTTCTACCTACCGTTGTAGGAACCAAAAAATTAGTGGATAAGGGGCTAGCTAAAGGAGCCGAGCTGGTAATTATTAACACCACTGGTTTAGTTCATGGGAGTATGGCTAGAGCTCTCAAACATCACAAGATTAACTTAGTTCGCCCTCAGCACCTGATAGTTCTTCAGCGAAATAACGAAATAGAGGCTATAGTCAGCCCCTGGGAAGGAGTAACTGGATTCTCCATTCATAGACCTCCCATCTATCAGAAATTGCGGATGAAATCCCAGCTCGAGCGAAGATTTAACAGAGAGACAAAGTTTAGGAGTTATTTTACCTCCGCAAGACCTGTTGAGATATCCCTAGAGAGGGTTATAAGTTCACGTAACATCTTCCGCTCTGGCCGAGAGCTAGCTGAGGCTCAACTTAAACAGATAGGCAATCTATTGGATTGTAAGATATTGTATGGAGAAAAAGAGAATAAAGAACTCTTCCTGGTGACTGAAGTAGATTGTGGAATAAGGGAGCTATTCCGAGTTCGGAGTCAATTCGGAGTGGAGAAGATATATGTAAATACTCCTGAGGATTTCTCCGATCTATTAGTGGGGATCTACGATCGAGAGAATGAACTTATAGCTATTGGTATCTTGGAGAAGATCGACTTCAGCAAAAGGGAGATCAGGGTCATTACTCCTTTAGATAATGATAGATCGATAGGTAGGATAGAGCTCGGTCTATTGAGGATAAATTCTCAAGGGGAGGAGCTAGGGCGACTGAATAGAAGGCTTTAAGGGGTTGATTCTCAGTCCAGATATGAAGGGAAACTTTTTGATTCACACTTTAATAAGGGAAAAGTGGAGCCCCTAAAGCTTGGGGTTTTTTCTTTTCTAGCTTTAATAAGGAAAGGAGTTTTATTATGAGAATCAGAAATCTTCATCGGTGGAATGTCTCTCCTCAAGAGGCTATGAAGATCCAATCTCAATTGAAGGAAGAGCTAATCCTAGAAAATGGCTTCGACAAAATAGATAAGATCGCTGGAGCTGATATATCATATTCCAAAGGGAGCAATGAGCTATATGCGGCTGTGCTTGTATTTTCTTATCCTTCTCTGGCGGTTATAGAGAGGGCCGAGGCGGTCGCTACCGTTGATTTCCCTTACATCCCTGGCCTTTTAGCCTTTCGAGAGGGACCACCTTTACTAAAAGCCTTCGAGAAGATCGAGCAGGAACCAGACCTCATTATCTTCGATGGGCAAGGGATAGCTCACCAAAGAGGATTAGGGATAGCCACTCATATGGGAATATTGTTCGATAAACCTACAATCGGATGTGCTAAGAGCAGACTAGTGGGGGAGTATAAAAAGCCAGATTTAGAGAAAGGATCCAATACCCCCTTAGTATATAAGGGAAGGGTTATAGGAGCGGTCGTAAGGACCAGGGATAACATAGAACCGGTTTTCGTCTCCCCGGGATTTAAGATAGATGTTAAAACTTCGGTGGATATAGTCCTAAGTTGCTGTCAAAAGTATAAGCTTCCCGAACCCAGTAGGCAAGCTCACATCCTGGCTAATAGAATCCGAGTTGAGGGAGAGAAGCGAGGAGATTCGATCCAACAAAGTTTATTTTGAACAGCGACTAGTTAAGTTATCAAATGAACTTTCCCCTCGCTAATCTTGTCAAATCTTCTTTTTTTTGATATACTAAATGAGGATATAAAGCCATTTCATCTTGATATCATACCCAAAGGAGTGATCGAGATGCCCAGACGAGGTTTAACCCGCTTAGTAGGAGAGGCTATAAATGATGATGATTGGTTTGAGGAATTTTCAGCCCAATACACTTCTAAATTAGCAGAGTGGTATCAAAGGACGTGTAGAGAAGTTAGTGGCTGGGATTTCTCGGTAGCCCTAGGAGAAGCTTTGGAGGATATTCCTGGTTTCTTCTATAGCGATTATGAAAGATGGATGAGAGCCTATGAGAAGTGGAGGAGAAGGTTGGAGAGGGAGAAACAAGTATTAAGAGAGAAGCGATTGAAAGAGGAGGAATACTATTACTGATTTAACAGAGAGGAGTGACTCAAGGATAAGATGATAGAACCCCGCATTCTGAAAGGCACTAGAGATCTATTACCTGAAACGATGCAGATTCGCCAATATGTCATTGGCGTGCTAAAGGAGATATTCGAGAGATTCGGTTTTGAGCCATTAGAGACTCCCGCGATAGAGTATGCAGAGACCTTCGAGGGCAAATCTGATGAGGAGACAGATAAACTTATCTACAAATTTAAGGATAGGGGCAACCGTCGCATAGCCCTACGTTACGAGTTAAACGTTGCCCTCGCTAGGGTGATCGCTATGTATCCGGAGTTGGTTAAGCCTTTCAAAAGATACCAGATGGGTCCAGTTTGGCGAGCAGATAAGCCCCAGAAGGGACGATATAGAGAGCTTTGGCAATGCGATATCGACTCTGTTGGCACCTCCAGTATGCTCGCCGATGCCGAACTGATCATCATAGTCTATGAGGCTCTAACCAGGCTCGGCTTTGAACACTTCACCATAAAGATTAATAATCGCAAGATCCTCTCCTCTCTCGCTCAATACGTTGGAGTCCCAGAGACCCAATCGGGGAATATCTATCGCGCTATAGACAAATTGGAGAAGATCGGGGCGGAGGGAGTGCGCGCCGAACTGATAAATACGGGCTTGAATGAAACCATAAGCGATAGACTACTAGATTTAGTTCAAGAGAAGGGTGATAATGAAAAGCTCATCGCTGAGATGAAGGAGAAGTTAGTCGGCTTCCCCAAGGGCTTGGAGGGAGTTATCGAGCTGGAAGGGATAATAAACTATCTCGAGGATGCCGAGGTGTCGGATAAGTATTATCAGATCGATCTCAGTATGGTGCGAGGTTTAGGATATTATACTGGTCCTATCTTCGAGACGGTGGTGGAGAAGCCTAAAATCGGGAGTCTCGGCGGTGGGGGAAGGTATGACAATCTGGTGGGCATCTTCAGCAAACAGAATTATCCAGCTACTGGATATAGCTTCGGATTGGAGAGGATCATAGATGTTATAGAAGAGTTGAATATGATCCCATCTAGCGTGGGAAAAACGATAACTCAAGCTCTAGTTACCACCTTCGATTCGGGATTAGCGGGGGCCTCTTTGAACTTGGCTAATAAACTGCGAGATAAAGGAATTCGAACCGAGATGTATCTGAAAGAGAATGACAACTTGGGCAAACAATTTAGATATGCCGATCGGAAGGGAATACCCTATGTGCTTATCCTAGGTCCTGATGAGAAGAGGGAAGGTTCGGTAACCGTAAAGGATATGAAAAGTGGGGAGCAGATCAGCTTATCTGAGGACAAGGTAGCTGATTTCATTAATAATAAATTATCATCAGTCTAGTTAGGTAAGTATTGATATGGAAAGCAGAAACTCAAGAAAAGGAGAAAAAGAGAAGATTAATGAAAAACAGAAGAAGTAGGATAGTAATCGGTTTATTAATTCTCTCCCTAATTTTGACCCTCTCCAGCCTGACCTGGGCTCGCCCTCAAGAGGGTGCAGAAGAGGTTTCCGATAATTTCGCTAAAAGTAGTTTTGAATTTATCTCAGAAGGCAGGACTCCTCGTCCTCTACCCATCAATTTACCAAAACAATATTTCCATATCGTCTCTGACGAACCCTTTAATACTATAGTTGATGGTCCTATGAACGCCTTAGTAGTAGAAATAGACGATGCAAGTGATGATCAGGCAGTTAATAGAGCTATCAAGGATGCCCTTTGGAGGGCTAAAGGAACTCTCGATCCAGATATAGCCAGAGATGATATGATTGATATAATCGTGATGCTTATGGAGAAGGGCAAGCTACTCCTCCCCGATCTCGAGATGGCTAGAATGGGAATGAAGGCGCTAGGGGATCCAGAGAACGAAATCCATCTGGTCTTCTTAGATTGGGAGCCTGCGGATGAGGATGCTTGGTATGTCTTCTTCTATGGCCCAGATCACGAGATCGGCGGTGATGGATTAGGGATATATCCTCTTATGAAGAAGATATATGGATCTCCCGGCTTCGATATCACGGTAACTGTCATCAGAGATAACGATATGCCCCCGGGAGTAGCCGCCTATACGATCCCCGCCCGCAATGAGGTCCATATGCCCGATTTCGAGAAGATGCAGGAGTGGGGATATACCCTCGATCAATTCAGGCAAGTTCTAGTTCACGAGTTAATCCATGATTTTCACGATGATCTGGTCTTTGCGATGGATGCTTGGGAGGAGGGTTTCACCGAAGGGGCTTCGGTGATGGCCATGAATCTCTATAAATATAGAGATGATCCCAATACTCTCGAGACCCTTCATTTTGGCTCTTATGATTCTTGGAATCAACCTGGAATAGGAGGATGTTTCCGCTTCAGCTACTTCGGTATAGATCGTTTGGCAAGGGAGAGATACGATCAATCCGCCGCCGCTTGGCAGAAGGTTGTATTGGGGTATCCTAACTTCTGGAAGAAATTCAATGCTCAATATTATCAAGATGCCGCTACCGCTCCTTATCTTCCGGGTGATACTCCCGCTCTGAAGAAGATCGCGGCTAATTATGCCCCTATCGTAGAGGGGCTAGCTTTCTACGAATGGTATGGAAGGCAATATATCTTGAATACCAGCCCTCCCCCCAACTTTACTGATAGGATATTCATCAACAACTTACCTCAACCTCTCGATTCCCCCTCCTCCTTGCCAACTCCAATCGAGTGCCTACCTGAAGGAGAGCAGGGATTAAGTGTTGAGCTATTCTGCTGGTGGACTTATGATCAATACGAGATCGGTAATGGGGGAACTGGAACTCTGACCTTTACCGATGCCGCGGGAGGGGAAATTGGGAAGGATACGATGGATTTCATAAGTGGTAATAATGTGATCGCCGCGGGAGGAACGACCGATTCTAATTGTGGATTCTATAATAGACGTTTTTATGCTATACCTGAGGGATTAGATCCTCAACGAATAAAGATCGATTTAGATGTTATGACCGAGTTCGACACCGAGCTAGCGACCTCCGTCTATTATGAGCATAAAGTTTATGAAAACAAAGATGCAGGTGTATACGGCTGTATAGTTGGAGAAGACGGAGGAGAGGTGACGGTCTTCGCGGACACTTCCGCGACCGCTACTTATACAGCAGAGGTCTCTAAGGGAGTCTTCGAGCTTCCTGACACCCTTATGATAGATAAGCCCCAGAAGTTGAATATAACCTATGCCCTTCCCGATGGGAATACAACCTCTTGGAAGAGAAATACCGGTTATGAATACTATCGACTCCAGGTATGGCCTCAGGGGTTATCTGCTATCCTTCAAATCCTGGGCTATCCAGAGATAAGCGATGGATATATCGATGATCAGGGAAACTTTGTTGAGGGAGATGGAGATTTCTCCTCTGGTGACGTAGTTCGCGTCAACTTCAAACTAACGAATGTTGGAACAGCCGATGCTCAAGGAGTAGTTATAGACTTCTCCGAGGTTGATAAGAATCTATATCCTATGGGACATATCGAGGTAGGGGATTTTCCAGTTAACGCGATAGGGGAAGCTACGGTATATTTCATTATCGAATACAGCGCCCCCGATAAATATACGTTGCCGATAAAGATAAAGGCTACCGATGTTTTGAGCAGAGAGTTCTGCTTAGTTGACACCTCCGTGGTAATCACCGATAAGACTCCTCCTATTCCCACTGTGGTTACCACTGATCCTAAGTTCGTTCCTGTAGGAAGTTCGGGAACGATAACGGTGGAGGGATTGATAGATGGCTCTGGAGTCGCTCTGGTAAAGGCGATACTCGAAGATCCAACCGGGGTCAATCCAGATGTGGAAATAGTATTAACAGAGAGCGCAACAGCTCAAGGTGGTGTCTTCACGGGTAGCTTTACTCCCCCAGTTGAGGGCAACTGGGTTGTCGATATCAGCACCAAGGATGGAGTCGGAAACAAGGGGAACTTCTCCGACATGGCAGGAATGAGCAGTCGCGAACTTCAAGATAGTGCTGATCTATTCCTCATCCTCCCACCAGAGACTTATGATATCGCCCTTGATGCGGTTGCAGATGTCCGAGATTACTACCAGGATGCGCTAAAGGCTAATTCGTTCGATTACGAGGTATGGGATAGCTGGTTCCGAGGGAATATGGACATAGATGTTTGGCAAGGCAAAGAGTATAGGGTAACGATCTGGGTTGCCCCTGTTCCTGGAGCCACCTCCTTATGGGATCCATCCTTAGTCGATGGGCTTAAAGATTATATGAGCAAAGGTGGTCGTCTCTTCATCACTGGACAGGATATCGGTTGGGCCGCCTATGAAGGACATATAGATGCGGAATTTTATGAAAAGTTCCTCTCCGCCAAGTTCATTGAGGATTCGAGTAGCGACTTTTGCCTCGTGGGGACTGATATCATAGGCGATATTCCGCTTACGATCGAGGGTGGAGATGGGGCAGATAATCAAGAGTATCCGAGCGTGATCGATACCGTTGATCCAGCCAGGGACATCCTGAGCTATGCCACTCAAGGAGGGATCGGAGCGCTTCGAGTCGATAGGGGATGGTGGAAGACGGTCTATCTAGCCTTCGGTTACGAGGCTATAGATAACGCGACCGATAGAAACCTCGTTATGAAGAAGATCATCGATTGGCTATTAGCAGTCAACTACGATGTGGGGATCGATCTGGTAGCGACCGACCCCTATCCCTTTGCAGTCAATACCAGTCCTGATATTCTGGTGACCGTATCCAATCAGGGCGATACGAGAGAAGAGACCGACCTCAAAATTCGAGTTTATGCCGATAACTCCCCAGTAGGAGATGAACAGACCATAGCTGAGTTGAAACCGCATGAGAGCAAAGTTCTGACCTTCACTGGCTGGAAAGCAGGTAATACTAGTAAAAAGGTTACCCTTAAGGCTCTCATCACCAGTCCACCAGTCGAAGGGGAGGAGGATCTTGTTGATAACGAGGTTATCCTCGAGGTTCAGGCTGTATCCACCGATACAGTGCCTCCGGTGATCACCAGAGCGATGGTCAACCCCAACATTTTCACTCCAGATAAGTATGGAACTAGGTTCACCACTCTCTCCTTTTCGCTGTCCGAACCTAGCTTGGTCACTGTAGGAATTTATGATAAATCGGAAAATTTGGTTAAGATTCTGGCGGATAAGGAGGCAGTCGAGAAGGGATCCTACTCGACTACCTGGGATGGTGCGAGCGATCAGGGTCAGATCGTTGCTGAGGGGGTATATACCATCAAAATCGAGGCTCAGGATATCCTGGGCAATCAGTCCAACCCGATTCAAATCGAGGTGGAAGTGGTAAGCGGGGCCATAAAGATAGTTAACCTCCATCCCTCCCCGAACCCCTATAATCCCGATAGGGGCGCCTTGAAGATTATATACACTCTGACGGTCGGAGGACACGATATAGAGGTTAGGATATACAATACCGCCGGAGAGTTGATCCGAGAGCTATCTGAGATAGGACAGCCTTACGGAGATAACTATATCGAGTGGGATGGCACTGATGAGGATGGAGAGACGGTGCTAAACGGACTCTACATCTTCCAAATCAGGGCGACCGATGTGGATAACAACACCGCCTCCAAGATCGAGACGATCGTAGTTATAAAGTAGCAGAAAGGGAGAGGAGTAGTGAATTCAAGATATGATCCCCCTAACCTATCCCACGAGGGGAAAAAGGTAACTTTTTAACCATGAGTTCTATTGACTGCAAAAAAGTTACCTTTTAGGGAACATCGAGATAAGCTCGATCTCTTTAGTTCCCCCTCCCTTGACGGGAGGGGTTAGGGGAGGGTGATTTAAGGTGAGTTCAAGGACTAATCTGCTCCCGAACATCCCAGACAAGAAATTTTGAAACTGCTTGAATAGGAGGATTAAGATAGATGACGAAGCTCGTTAAGATCTCGCTGGTGGGAATTTTATGGTTATTTCTTCTGATGCAAACCTCGAACGCGGTGGAGGAGGGAGCTTTCGCTCGCATCGGGGTGGGAGCTAGACCTCTAGGTATGGGAGGAGCCTTCGTCGCGGTAGCTGATGATGCCAATTCCGTATATTGGAATCCTGCTGGCTTAACCTCCCTGGAGGGTATGGAGTTCACCAGTATGTATTCTCAGCAGTTAGGAATCATTGATTACAACTTCTTAGCCTTTGCTTCCCCCTTCGAAAATATTGGGAATTTTGGGATAAGTTGGATAGGTTTAAGTGCAGATACGATCTACAGTAGTGGAGCGGGAACCTACAGCGAGAACACCATCGCTATATCCTATGG
>CAZSTA010000087.1:9527-14104 GCA_964609495.1 uncultured bacterium
GGACGAGAGGTAATACGCAATCTCTCCGTTGGTGGCAACTTGAAGTTTCTCTCAGTCTCAGCAACAAAAACGAGTTCGGGTTTTGGCTTAGATATAGGTGCACAGTATAGAGCAATGGACAAACTCGAAGTGGGACTTATGCTCGTCGATCCCATCTCAACTATAAAATGGGAGGAATCGGGAACGAGTGAGAGTCTAAAGAGCTTATATATCTTAGGAGCGGCTTACGAGGTTATAGATGGTCTAACCCTAGCTTGCGATATAGAGGATCTCGACCTCGCTAAGCTTCATCTAGGAGCCGAATATTGGTACTTCTATCCCCAATTGGGAAGCCTGGGATTAAGAGCTGGCAGTGATAGAGGTAACCTAGCGGTAGGGGCTAGCTTGAGGATCGAGAATTTCGACTTCGATTATGCCTTTATGTCCCACGATATAGGGAACTCTCATCGCCTCTCTGCCACTGCTCGCTGGTGAATCATTCTATCTAACGAGATATGTTCCCTCTCCCCTCGTGGGAGAGGGATAGGGTGAGGGGGATCATATCTTGAACTAATAATCAAGAAACTAATAAATAGTGTGAAAGGAGATCAGATATGTCTTCCCAAAAGTTAGAGAGGATATCCGATAACATATATCTTTTTCGCGATATATGTAACGTCTATTTAATAAAGGACGGTGATAGAGGGCTACTAATAGACTCTGGTTCAGCCTCGATCCTTCCCTTTCTAGGGGAGGTCGGGGTCGATCAGTTAGAGTGGGTTCTCCATACCCATCATCACCGCGATCAATGTCAGGGGGATCGAACCCTGAATAAGAGAGGTGTCAAGATCGCAGTTCCTGCTGAGGATTCGACGCTCTTCACCGAGGTAGATAACTTCTGGAAGAACAGGGACCTCTTCGATAACTATGATACTCACTCCGATTATATGACTTTGGCGGAGAGCATCGAGTGTGAGCGAGAACTCGAAGATCACGAGACCTTTCAGTGGGGACCATATAGCTTTTATATCCATCCGACTCCGGGGCATACCAAATACTCGACTACTTTCATAACTGAGATAGATGGAAAGAAGATCGCCTTCACTGGGGATCTGATCCACTCTCCGGGCAAGGTTTGGAATCTCTATGATTTGGAGTGGAGCTATTCCAATAACTCCGCTTTAAACGCGGAGTTATTCTCCCTGCAATCGCTCAAGAGTCTCTCGCCAGATATGATATTGCCGAGCCATGGCGATCCGATCGATAATCCAATTGAGGCTATAGATGCTACCTATGAGAATCTGATGGCTATCTTCAAGCTGGCCTACGAGACCACTCCTCTGATGCAGAAGATGATCCCCTCCTCCGAAGCCACTATAACTCAGTTCTCGCCCCATCTTCTAGGCAATATCTCTGCGGTTTCCAACTTCTACTGTCTCCTCTCCGATAGTGGTAAGGGTCTCTTTATCGACTATGGTTGGCCTAGCGGCGCTCATTTCACCTCTTTTAAGTTTGTGGAGCACTCTATAGATATCCTCAAAGAGAGATATGGATTGAAATCCATCGAGGTGGTCATCCCCAGCCATTATCACGACGATCATATAGGAGGGATCCCCTATCTTCAGAAGAACTACGGCTCCAAAGTTTGGGTCTATGAGAATATGAAATATATCTTAGAGAATCCGATGGCTCTGAATCTAAACTGCACTCTAAGTGTACCGATCTCGGTAGATAGGGCTTTTAAGGATGGGGAGAAGGTCAAATGGGAGGAGTATGAGCTGACTTTTCACTACTTCCCTGGTCAGACGGAGTATGCCACAGGGGTCTCATTCATAGTCGATGGCAAGAAGGCGATGGTTGTAGGAGATAATATCTATATCTTTAAGGAGGGCTGGAGGGGGAGCTTGATCTGTCGCAACTATGTTCGCGTCGATACCTTCATCGACTGCGCCTCTAAACTCAAGGAGGTCGCTCCAGATATCCTGATAACTGGGCATTGGGGAATAGAGGAAGTAACCCCGCAGAAGATCGAGGCCTTTTGGGAATGGGCCCAGAGATGGCGTCAATCGCTTATAGCTGTAGCTGTTCAGGAAGACCCCGATTTTGGATTAGACCCGGGGTGGGTGAGTATAAAGCCTTACTATCTCGAGGCAAAAGCAGGAGATTCGCTCAGAGTAGAAGCGATAATTAATAATCACGGAAGCTCTGCTATAGAGGGGGAGATCGCCCTTAATGTTCCGAGAGACTGGAAGGTCAATCCCGAATCTGGTAGGTATAACGTTGAAGCTAAAGAGATAGGCTCCCTCCCCTTTGAGATCTCGATATCTCCTCGTGCTGAGTCTGGAACTCGAAAAATCCTGACTCTCGAAGTTGGTCTCAAGGGGCAGGAATTGGGCCAGATCACTGAGGCGGTAGTGGATATAAGGTAGCTTATAATTATAAAGATTTGGATAAAGGAGTTCAATATATGGCTGATAAGGAAACCGAATTCGTAAAAGAGATCACTTCCAAGAGCGAAGACTTCTCTCAATGGTATGTAGATGTCATCATAAAAACTGAGCTAGCTGACTACTCAACCATCAAAGGTTGTATGGTCATTAGACCTTATGGCTTCGCTTTGTGGGAGAACATCAAAGCTGGACTGGATAAGAGGATAAAGGCTTCTGGGCATGAAAACGCCTACTTCCCTCTATTCATACCTGAAAGCTTCCTTAATAAGGAAGCCGAACATGTCGAAGGATTCGCTCCTGAAGTTGCTTGGGTGACTCATGGCGGGAATCAGAAGTTAGAGGAGAGGTTGGCAATAAGACCCACCTCAGAAGCGATAATATGCAGTATGTATGCCAAGTGGATTCGCTCTTGGCGAGATCTACCACTTCTTATAAATCAGTGGAGCAATGTAGTGCGCTGGGAAAAGGTAACTCGCCTCTTCCTTCGCACGACTGAATTTCTCTGGCAAGAGGGGCATACTGCTCATCGCACCTATGAGGAGGCTGAGGAAGAAACTCGAAGGATGTTAGACATATATCAAGATTTTGTCGAGAATGATCTAGCAATACCAGTTATCCCCGGAGTTAAGACGGACCAGGAGAAGTTCGCTGGTGCTGATAGGACCTATTCGATAGAGGCTCTGATGTCAGATGGAAGGGCTTTACAGGCGGCAACCTCCCACAACCTAGGTCAGCACTTCGCTAAGGTGTTCGATATCAAATTCTTGGACGAGGATCAACAGGAGAAGTTCGTCTGGCAGACCTCTTGGGGATTATCCTCACGCATCATCGGTGCTTTGATAATGACTCACGGGGATGACTCTGGCTTGATTATTCCTCCCCGAGTCGCTCCTATTCAGGTTATAATCATCCCAATTCTCTATGAGAAGACGAAAGCCGAGGTTCTCCAAAAAACCGAGGAATTATCTGCTCAACTCAAAACCCATTTTAGGGTTAAAGCTGATGTCAGGGATGAATATACCCCTGGTTGGAAATATAACGAGTGGGAGATGAAGGGAGTTCCCCTAAGGTTGGAGATAGGACCCCGTGATATTAAGAATAAGCAGGCGGTCCTAGTGCGGAGAGATACCAGGGAGAAGGTTATAGTCACGGAAGAGGAATTAGAAGCGACCATCGAGAATTTGCTAGTTGATATTCAGAATAATCTCTTCCAGCGAGCTGAAGAGTTCAGGGAGAATAATACCTATCTAGCAAGCGATATGGAGGAGTTCGAGAAGATAATAGGCGAAAAGAGAGGATTTATTAAAGCCTATTGGTGTGGAGGAAGCGAGTGCGAGAATAAGATTAAGGAGAGAACTTCTGCCACTATCCGCTGTATTCCTCTCTCCGCAGAAGAGGACGGAAAAGGCAACTGTATCTATTGCGGTAAAGAAGATGGAACTATAGCCTACTTTGCTAGAGCCTATTAACGTGACGATTAAAAATCCCACTTAATAAAGGAAACTTTTGCAGGCAAAAATATATAAGGTTAAAAAGTTACCAGAATTAAAAAGTTTCCTTTAAAAGAAAGAGAGATAATAATGAAAATAGCCATTTCTCCCGGTAGTTTCGACCCTATAACCAATGGGCATCTCGATCTGATAGAGCGAGCGATCAAGATCTTCGATAAGATCATCGTCGCGGTAGCTAAAAATCCCAGGAAAAAGACCTTGTTCACTCTTGAGGAACGAATGTATATGCTGGAGGAATCCTTAAAAGAGCTTGATGATATCGAGATAGATGCTTTTGAGGGACTCCTAGTCAACTTCGCGCGAAGCAAGGATGCTCACTTCATAGTGAGGGGATTGAGAGTCATTTCCGATTTCGAGTTCGAATTTCAGATGGCCTTGATGAATAGAAAGTTAGCTAAGGATATAGAGACAGTGTTCTTAATGACCAGTAGGCGATACTCCTATTTGTCCTCAAGTATGGTAAAAGAGGTGGCCTCCTTAGGAGGCTGTATATCCGACTTAGTGCCAAAGGTAGTAGAGAGTGAACTTAAAAGAAAATTTAGCCAGATAGCTGAATATCAGGAAGCTTAATTGTGATGGACAAAAGGAAACTTTTGCAGGCAATAAAACTCAAGTGTTCTGGTAACTTTTGCTTCCA
>CAZSTA010000088.1:0-13966 GCA_964609495.1 uncultured bacterium
CTTTGCTAATTAGTATTTACCTCAATTATATCTAATTGAGGTAAAATTATCAAATAATTTATAGCGAGTCGATGCGTGTAAATTAGGAACTTCAACCCCTTGAAAAATTGATTAAAATATGATATAATAACAAGCTAAGCGGATTACTATTTCAGAATAGCTTATTAGGAGGTGAGAGGTTTAAATCGTAGGTTACAGAGAGATCTTTTATCCTGAAAGTAAATTATCCTTTTTAATTACTGGCTGAAAGGTTTCGCTATTCCTAGTAGGGATACCCAGGATTTGCCTTATAGACGATTCTGGATAGATGAGATTAGGAGAAGATAAGAAGATCAAAACTAGCTGGTTTAGTAACAACGCAAAGTTCGATTAATTAAAAGATGTAAGGAGGTTGATTGAGTTTATGAGAAAAAAATTATTTCTCATTTTGTTGGTTTGTACTTTCAGTTTAGTCACCTTTACTTTAGCTTCTGCTGAGGAGCCTCAGTATGGTGGCATCTTAAATCGGGATCTAGGACCATCTGATGTTCCGACCTTGGATCCGGCTTATGTCACCGATACCTCGTCTGCCGAGGTGGCTCGTCAGATCTTCGACGGGCTAGTTGAGTATGATATAGATGGTAATGTAATCCCCATGATAGCAAAGTCCTGGGAACCTTCAGAAGGTGGACTTAGCTGGACTTTCTATTTGAGGGATGACGTCTATTTCCAGGACAGCTATGGAGATGGGACTCCCACCAAGAATGGAGGGAGGCAGGTAACTGCCCATGACTTCGTCTGGTCTTGGAATAGAGTGATTGATCCCGCAACTAAATCCCCGAGAGCGGGCTTCTTTGAGCATATCGATAAGTTCGAGGCTCTTGATGACTTCACCTTCAAGATAACTCTGAAGCAACCCTTCACTCCATTCCTAGCCCTCCTAGCTTACAACTGTTTCTACGTTCTTCCGAAGGAGGATGTAGAGGCTTGGGGAGAGGATTTTACTTTCCATCCAGTAGGGAGTGGTGCTTTCAGGTTCAAGGAGTGGAGACACGATGAATATATCGATCTCGTAGCTAACGAGAACTATTTCAAAGGAAGACCATATCTTGATGGAGCCCGTGTCAGCATCACCTCTGATGAGGATGTTCGCTTCCTCAACTTGAAGATGGGAGATCTGGACTTCGGTGACATACCTGACCCCCATTGGGATGCTACTTGGAACGATCCTCAGTATAAGAAGCTGATCGTCCGCCGTCCTGTCTTGGGAGTCTACTACATCGGATTCAATGTTACCATGGAGCCATTTACTGGTGAGAAGGGAAAGCTACTTAGAAAAGCCTTTAACTATGCTATCGATAGGGAATTCATCGTCAATGTAATTAGGAGAGGAAGAGCAACTATAGCTACTGGTATTCTTCCACCTGTTATGCCGGCCTTCAATCCCGATCTAAAGGGTTATGGATACAATCCTGAGAAGGCGATGGAGTTGTTAGCTCAGGCTGGATATCCCAATGGCGAAGGATTGGAAACTATCGAGCTATGGCATAACACTAGCGCTAGCCATAGAAGAATCACCGAGGCTATTCAGGACAGCTTGAAGGAGATCGGGGTGGATGTCAAGCTTAATAACCTCGACTGGGGAGCCTATATTGAGAAGGTAGATCAGGGTGGCTTCCAGATGTTCCGACTCGGATGGATTGCCGACTATCCTGATCCTGAGAACTTCCTAACCGTTCTACTTCATTCCAAGAACAGAGGACCTGGTGGAAACGGTGCTTTCTATAGCAATCCCGAAGTAGATGCTCTACTCGATAAGGCTGATGTTGAGACCGATCAAGTTAAGAGGACCGCTCTTTATCGCCAAGCCGAGGAGATGATTATGGATGATGCTCCGTGGATGCCCATTTATTACTATCAGTCCGATTTCTTCGTCAACCCTTGGTTGAAAGAATTCGCCATCCCCTCGATGGGCATTCAAGATTTAGCTTATAGACAGCTCTGGATAGACGAAAGCGCGATAAGGTAAATAGATTACCTAATTGTTGTACTAAACGGCTAGTTTGACGAGAGGAGGTGGCTAGGTGGTAGTGGCCTATAGTCGCTAGCGCCTAGCCATTGTTTTTATACCACTTTATCACCTAGAACTTTTTGATTATCTTCTTTATATCGCAATCTCCTTTCCCACGCGACTTAGTTACTACAAATTCTTAGAATATTCGGGTTTGTTTTATTCATTATAAGCGATCAAAATAGTAAAATTGGGGGGGTTATAAATGAAAAAGCTGCTTACTTTTACTCTCGTGTTATTTTTTATCTTAGTCATAGGTACTCTCTCCTCCGCAGAAGAACCTCGGTATGGAGGAATCTTAAATAGAGACCTCGGTCCTTCGGATATACCAACCTTGGATCCAACCTATATAACTGACACCTCCTCCTCCGAGATCGCTCATCAGATATATGATGGGCTGGTGGAATATGATCTAGATGGTAACGTGATACCAGCTATCGCCGAATCATGGGAGGTATCTGAGGATGGATCGACTTGGACATTTCATCTGAGGGATGATGTCTATTTCCATGATA
Organism: uncultured bacterium; assembly: GCA_964609495.1. Lineage (GTDB taxonomy): Bacteria > CAZSTA01 > CAZSTA01 > CAZSTA01 > CAZSTA01 > CAZSTA01. The sequence continues at coordinate 2,566 of CAZSTA010000088.1, forward strand.
CTTATGGAGATGGAACTCCCACTAAAAATGGAGGGAGGAAGACTACCGCTTATGATTTCGAGTGGTCTTGGAATAGGATCCTCGATCCTGCTATCGCCTCTCCAAGAGCGAACTTCTTCGCCTCGATCGATAAATTCGAAGCGGTGGATGATTCGACCTTCAAGGTCACTCTGAAGCATCCCTTCGCCCCTTTTAAATCTCTCATAGCTTATACCTGTTTCTATGTGCTTCCTAAGGAGGATGTGGAAGCTTGGGGAGAGGATTTCGCCTCTCATCCAGTAGGAACAGGTGCTTTTAAGTTCAAGGAGTGGAGGCATGATGAATACATCGATCTGGTAGCCAACGAGAAATATTTCCTAGGACGACCTTATTTAGATGGGGTTCATATCACTATCACTTCTGATGAGGATGTTCGCTTCCTTAACTTAAAGATGGGGAAACTCGATTATGGTTTGATCCCAGATCCTAATTGGGACGAGGTGAGGAACGACCCCGATCTTAAAGATTTGATCGTGAGTCGTCCAACTCTAGGTCTTTATTATGTGGGCTTCAATACAACTGGGGAACCATTCGTTGGGGAGAAGGGCAAGCTCTTGAGGCAAGCTATTAGCCACGCGATAGATAAGGAATTCATCACCTATATCGTCAGGAGAGGAAGGGTAACCGAGGCTTATGGAATTCTCCCTCCAAGTGTGCCCGGCTTCAATCCAGATCTTAAGGGCTACGATTATGATCCTGATAGAGCCGAGGAGTTATTAGCGGAGGCTGGTTATCCGAATGGTTCAGGACTAGCTCCCATAGAGTTTTGGCATAATACAGGAGCGGGACATCGAAGGATCGCTGAGGTCATTCAAGATAATTTGAAGAACATCGGGATAGAGGTTAAGCTCAATAACCTCGATTGGGGGGCCTATCTTCAGAAGCTGGAGCAAGGGACCTTTCCGATGTTCAGATTGGGTTGGGGAGCGGATTATCCTGATCCTGAAAACTTCCTAACCGTTCTGCTCCACTCCAAAAACAAGGGTGCTGGGGGAAATAGAACCTTCTATGATAATCCCGAGGTCGATGTGCTACTCGATGAAGCTGATACTAGCACTGATACCGAGAAGAGGTTGAAACTCTATCAGCAAGCGGAACAACTCATAATGGATGATGCTCCAATAATCCCTGTCTATTATTCTACTGCTTATCTACTTGTTCATCCCTGGGTTCATGAATCGAGCGTCCCCAAATTCAAGATCCCCACTATGGACAGGAAAGATCTACCCTATAGGATTTTGTGGTTGAGTGAGAGGGAGTAGAGTTTGATATAAAGGAAACTTTTGAATTCTGGTAACTTTCTAACCTTATATATTTCTGGAAGCGAAAGTTACCAGAACACTTGAGTTCTATCGCCGGCAAAAGTTTCCTTATAAAGTGTGAGGTGACGGTGAAAATATGACGATTTATATCATTAGAAGGATTATCTCTATGATACCAGTGCTCTTCGGAGTAGCAACTATAACCTTCATTCTCTTTTTCATAGCTCCGGGAGATCCAGCGCGTATCCTAATGGGACAACGCGGAGATCCGGAGACTATCGCGGCTATCAGAGCGGAGTGGGGTTTGGATGATCCCATTTACATCCAATACTTCCGCTTTATGTGGAGGATTATTAGATTAGACTTCCCTCGCTCTTTCAAGACCAGGCGAGAGGTATTACCTGCTATATGGGAGAGACTCCCCGCAACGGCAGAATTAGCTATCGCTTCTATGGTTATCGCTGTTATTTTGGGCATCAGTGCCGGGATCATCTCGGCGATTAAACAATATTCGATCTTCGATTATTCGAGTATGATCGGGGCGCTACTAGGTGTATCAGCGCCGATCTTCTGGGTAGGGTTGCTACTGATCTACATCTTCGGCTATAAACTGCGGATAGTGCCGACCGGAGGATTTGGGAGAGGCGACATAGCTACTAACCTCCATCATTTGATCCTACCAGCTATTACCTTGGGCTTAAGACCAGTGGCGACCATAGCTAGGTTGACGAGGAGTAGTATGTTAGAGGTTATCAGGCAAGATTACATAAAGACCGCTTACTCGAAAGGATTAAAGGGCAGGGTTGTTATCTTCAAACATGCTCTGAGGAACGCTCTCATCCCGGTGGTAACTTACATTGGCTTGATGTTAGCTGCTTTGCTTGGAGGAGCGATAATAACTGAAAGTGTCTTTTCGTGGCCGGGGATCGGAAAACTGGCGATAGATGCAGTGAACTCTAGGGATCTACCTCAATTAGAGGCAGTTACTATCTTCTTCGCCTCTTTATATGTATTTGCTAATCTAATAGTTGATATCTCTTACGGATTCTTAGATCCCAGGATTAGATATGATTAATCAGGAGGAATATTAAAAAGATGGCTGTAGCAGAAGCAGAAATGAAATACAGAAATCCTAAAGTTGCGGCTGTTCTATCCTTAATCTTGCCTGGATTAGGTCAATTGTATGTGGGGAAATCCTTAAACTTGGTTTCTCTCATATCCTATATAGCTATCTGGATATTCAGTATCTTTCGCGTCTTCAACGAAGGATTGGATTTTACCAAAAATATACCCCCTAGACATGCGGTTTATCCCTATTGGCAGGCGGTGCTGTTCTTAGCCGGCTGTGCGCTGGCTATACTGATCTATAGCGCAGTCGATGCTTATCGCTCGGCAGTGAGGTTCAATAATCCTATCTTAGAGAAGGAGTTGGGAAGGAGCCTCTGGACCGATGCTTGGATCAGGTTGAGGAGGAATAAGCTCGCGATTCTGGGAATGTGGCTAGTTGTCCTTTTGGTGACTGTGGCTAATTTAGCTCCCTATCTCTCCCCCCATGATCCTATAGATATCCCCACTAAGGTCATAAAGCAGAGGGTTAGAGAGGGACAGTATCCTCCTTTTCCTCCGGACGCTACCTTTCCCTTGGGAACCGATGATGTGGGGAGGTGTATCTTAAGCCGTATAATCTGGGGCTCGCGAATATCGCTTATGATTGGTATCCTAGCTCAAGTCATCTCCGTGATTATTGGAGTGTTAATCGGAGCTTTGGCTGGATACTACAACAAACTTGATAATTTGCTTATGCGACTCACCGATGTCTTTATGGCTTTCCCCTTTGTGCTCTTCGTAATCGTCCTAGTCAACGTATTGGGACCTAGCTTATGGACAGTGATGTGGGCTATTGGTGTCTTGGGATGGATGGGGACAGCTAGAATCGTTCGTGGTCAGATACTCTCCCTTAAGGAGAAGGAATTCACCGAGGCGGCTCGGGCTTTGGGTGATGGCGATTGGCGTATAATCTGGAAGCATATTCTCCCTAATACCCTCTCCCCGATCATCGTTTATGCTACTCTAGGAGTTGGTGGCGTGATTATGACCGAGGCGGCTCTATCCTTCCTAGGTATGGGGACTCAGCCTCCTACCCCTAGCTGGGGCTTAATGGTCAATCAAGGTAGAAGTTACTTAGCTCCTGCCCCTTGGATATCGATCACCCCTGGAATAGCTATTATGCTGGTGGTCTTTGGATTTAACCTCTTCGGGGACGGTCTGAGAGATGCTCTAGATCCAAGGTTAAAGCATTGAGGTGAAAAATGAAATACAGAGAGGAAATGATCTCTATTCTGAAGAGGGCGAAACTTTTCCTTCTAGCTTTCTTATTCCTACTAGTGATAGTAGTGTTGCTGGGCGGATGTGTCACTGCTGACAGAACTTTTGGCACTAGTCAGTTGGGCAATAGGACTCAGGCAAGAGGTATGAAGGTACAGAGCGATGTTAAGGCTCCCCTCTCCTTTCTCCAGAAGGTAGCGATCTTCAAGATCGCGGATAAAAGGGGTAGATCTATTCAGTACCCTAAAGCGGCTAGCGAATTTCGGGCGACTTTAGTTGCAACTATAGACAGATACGAGAATCTCAGAGTGATAGATGAAGAAATCACCGGCAAAGTTTGGAAGGAGTATGCGAGCAGAAGCAAGTTAGGTGCTTCTGATACTATGAAGATGAGGGATATCTTAGGAGTCGATTGTGTGATTACGGGTTCTCTACGAGAATATAAGGCTTATAAGCCATCTCTCTTCGATAAGCGAGTCATAACTTTAATCGAGGTCGAACTCGCCATCAGGGAGACTAGGGGAGGAGAGATCCTATGGAGTGATATCCTTCGTTCCGCTAGGTTACTGGATGTAGGAGATACTGATTTGTCTCAGGCGAAGGGGTTAGAGTGGGCGGCTCTAAAGGAAAGTGAAAGAGAGATAGCGAATTATGTGGTGGGTTTGTTTCGGATGTGGTCTTCTTCAGAATAGAAAATAGGAGGGATATAATATGAGAAAAGTCGTTATAGTTATTATGTTGGGGGTATTGCTACTATCCGTAGGCTGTGAGATAATCATCCCGGATGGTCTTATACCTCCTCCAAAAGCTCGATTGAGTGTGACCTTTAATCCTAATCCAGTTCGTTATGCTAAATGGGATTTTAATCACTGGAATTGGGCTTGGAGTTCGGAGATAACTCTCTTTGAGACAGGAGGGGTGGATGTAGATTTAGAAAATGTCCAGTTAAGATACTATGAGGATGGTAAGTTCATCGAGGAGCTAAATACCAATCCTCGAGATTATTTCAGTACTACACGTATCTATGCCAACACTAGTATCAAGGGCGACTTGTATATAATTTGGGTAGGATCAAGCGTCCTCTTACCCTACAAGATCGATATCTATATAACTATAACGGGAAGAGATCGAAATGGAAATATGGTCTCTGTAACAGAGATTTTGGAGTGCTACGGGTCTTACATATTATAATAGTTGAGGGAGCTAAGACAATAGGATTTTATGGGAGAAGGGGAGTGGTAAATACCGATACCGAAAAAGATGTGACGTGGTTATCTATAGGCTTTGAAGTTGGAGTAGCTGAGGAGAAAGTCGAATAATGGTTAAGAAATTACGGGTATATCTCCCTCCTATAACCATCCTCATCATCGCCTTTGCCTATCTCTTTTTATTCTTCAACAAGAGGATCAACCTGTTAGATGAGGGATTATCCCTCTATGCCTCGGAGAGGATTCTGAAGGGGCAAGTTCCCTACAGAGATTTCTTCGTTATGGTCACCCCTGGAACGTTCTATTTTCAAGCTTTGCTCTTCAAGATATTCGGATCAAGTGTGATCTTGGGAAGGTGGATCGTGCTTATCGAAGGAGCATTGACTACCATGCTCCTCTATCTAGTGGCGAAGAGGGTAAATTCCATCATATATGCCGCGCTGGGAGCGATACTCTTTCTCCTCTGGGAATTTCCTCAGTGGATGTCAACCAATTACTCCTGGTATGGCATAATCCTTGCCCTATTAGTTATCCTATCCCTAAGCGCCTATCTCGTGAAGCAAAACTATCACTGGCTTCTCCTAGCCAGTATCCTCGCTGGATTGACGGCGTTTTTCAAGCAGAATATGGGATTTTTCTCCGCGCTTACGATCTTTCTCATCATTATATTGAGGAGGATAATCCTCGCTTTTAGGGAGACGAATCCTCCTTTAGCGGAGGAGACTCAATTTAAGGGATTTCTGAAGGAGATAGGATATTTAGCCCTGGGTATTTTGATAATCTTCATTCCCCTCATCATCTATATGGTGAGCAAAGGCGCATTATTGGTGATGTTCAAAGATGCTGTCTATTATCCTACTTTCCTCTATAAAGAGGGGGCGGCTTTGCCCTTCCCCGAATTGCTTCCCATCAGAGCGGAATCTGTCTTGTCCTATCTGCCACTCATCACCTATCCACTTACCGCTCTAATCGTGATTATTCGAGTGATCCTCAAGCTAAATACCGAGAGGGATATAGAGTTAGTGATGCTCGCTATCTTTGGCTCCCTCTTCTTTCTCGCCTCCTTCCCTCGCGCTGACTTTATTCACGTATCCTTTGGAATTATGCCCCTCTTTATCCTCTTCCCCTATCTTCTCAACTGGATCTTCGATATGTTAAGCACCGGTTTGAGTTGGTTGTTCAAAGCCGAAGAGGGAGCAAAGCTTAGGATAATCCAAGTGGTGGTAGTGATGCTGACTCTGATCGGTCCTGCTTTTCTTGTGAGAGATGGGATTGTGATTAATCAAGAGAGATACAAATGGCAACAAGCTTCGATATCAGATGTAAACAGGGCTGGTGATATATATCTGAGCCATTACGATGCGCTCAAAATCAGAACGATAGTAAGCTTTATAAGGGAGAATACTAAACCAGAAGACCCCATCTTTGTCGTTCCCTGGGCAGTTATGTTCTACTTTCTAACGGAGAGAGATAATCCTACTCGCTGGGATCTAATCATACCCACTAGTTTGTTCAACTTAGATGAGATCATAGCAACCTTAGAGGAGGTTAAGCCCCGTTATGTGATCTGGGGCTATGAGTGGGATGTGGATGGGAAGAAATTTGAGGTTTACGCTCAAAAACTCGCTAAGTATATCTTCGATAATTATGATACGGTGGAGTTCACCAATAAATATGAGATATTAGAGCGGACTTCCGATTAAAAAGAAGGTGAAATAGATGCCGCTAATAGCGATCTATTTGATACCGATAGGCGAAATAGAGCCAGATATTATGGAATATCTATCCTCCGCTTTAGAGGAAAAATTCAAAGTCGAGTGTTCATTAGGAAAACCCCTGGAAGAGCCTGATTACGCTTATAATCGGAGGAGAAAGCAATATCTCTCCTCACCGATCTTGGATGAATTAAGAAAGAAGAAACCTCCCAAGGCCTCCTATGTATTAGGAGTAATTGACAAGGATTTGTTCGTCCCTCCGCTCAATTTCATCTTTGGTGAAGCGGATATGATAGATAAAGTGGCTATAATCTCTTTGACTAGATTAAGGCAGGAGTTCTACGGAAATCCCGAGGATGAGGCTCTCTTCAAGCTGAGGGCATTGAAAGAGGCGGTCCATGAGCTAGGACATACCTTCGGCTTGAGACATTGTCCTAATCCCACTTGTGTGATGCACTTCTCCAATAGTCTAGCGGATACGGATATTAAAGCCGACGATTTCTGTCCAGATTGTCGGAGTAAAGTGGAATTTTTATTTGGGGAAGAAAGATAGCTATCATAATCCCTCACCAGATAGATTCGCTAAGAGTACCTCAAAGCCTCAACTGGCTCTAAGTTAGAGGCTACAATAGCTGGATAAAGGCTGGATAATAGAGATACCCCTAAAGCAGAGAGGAAAGGGAAGGCGATATAAGTTAGGGTGATATAAGGGTAAATAGTGGCAGCTATCCCTCCTCCAGGAGGGATAAAAGTTATCCCCCTCATTCCTAAATACTCTACGATGAGTGATCCAACTAGAGACCCGATGATTGCTCCTATAAGCCCTATAACTAGAGCTTCCAACATAAAGAGCCTCCTGATTTCTCTCCTATCGATCCCCATAGACATAAGTAACCCGATCTCCCTGGTCCTCTCGAAGACTGCCATCAACATTGTGTTTATGATGCTAGTCGCTACTACTATGAAGAGGACGAGAGCTATCGCTCCAAGCACCATCTTTTGAATGGAGATAACTGTTACAAAGAAGGGAGCTATATCCTTCCAAGAATCAGCCTCTAGGTTCATACCAGCACCTTTAATTTTGTCCCTAAGTTTCTCCATCACCTGATCTACCTTATTTGGATCCTTAATTCCGATTGCTATCTCGGTAACCTGATCTTCCATATCCAGCAGGATTTGAGCTTGCGTTAAATTAGCATAGAGCAAATTAGCTGGAGCAAATAGAGAATTAACATCAAGCAGTCCAGCTATGATAAAATCAAGGGCATTTATCGCTTCACTAGAGGTATAGGTTACCAAAGTCAAGGTATCACCGATCTCGACATTTAAACTATCCGCTAGATCCTTAGAGATGAGAATGGTATTTGGCTTATCATCCTCTAGGTAATCGCCCTCTGTTACCATCTCCTTCTCTTTATAAAGAACCTCTCCCTCTCGGCTGGGCTGGATTGCTATTCCTATAAAGGGTATGGTATCCTCTCCATTGCTGACCATTCCATTGAATTTGATGCGAGAGGCTATCTGCCCTACATCTCTTAGGCTATATATCAATTTCTCTACTTCCTCTAAATTCTCGATGGGCATATCAAGAGGTAATTTCTGCAACTCCTTCATATACCCAGCAGTATGCACTTGGATATCACCAGTAGTGGTTCCAGTGATCATATCGATTATTCCCCCGTGCAATCCTCCCATAAAACCTCGGACTACAAGGGTAGTTACTACTCCAATAAATATAGCTAATATAGTAATTATAGTTCTTCGCTTATTCCGCCAGACATTCCTGAAAGCTATCTTGAAAAAGATACTCATAACTTTCACATCCTTTTCCTTTAAAAGCTGAGACTCCCTTCAGCTTATGTGCCGAAGGAAGTCCTTTAGCTATATTAGCATATAGAGCAAATTCCTTACAACTACTTTAACGTTTCCTTCAACCACTCGATCATCGTATTCAAGACGTCCTCGCTCACCTTTCTGCTAGTGTCAAGATAAGATGCTACTGTGGATTCCCCCTCTACATACTTAAAGAGATGATCGAGATTGGGGAAGATAGCGATCTTGTGAGGTTTGCCCGCTTCGTTTAGAGCCTGAGCCAACATTTTCGCATCCTTGTCAACGAGAACTTGGAAATCCTTCTCTCCCTGAAGGATGAGAACATCCGCGTTCACCTGAACGATGGTCTCTAAGGGATTATGGTTTATATGCTCCCGCCACCAAGCGGCTAGAGGGATGGGCTGATCGTTCAGAGTATCCTCGCCCTCCCGAATAGCCTCCAGCATCTCCTTTTGAAGCTCAATACCCTCTTGGATCAACTTCTCATCATCTATCCCGCTTATAGCATAAGCATAGCGAACCTGATCTTCAACCACTTCATCCAGAGGACGGGCAGTTCCAGCCATCAGCACGATAGCTTTTATCATCGGATCACGAGCGGAGACTATAGGAGCGATGATGCCACCTTCACTATGCCCTACTAGAGCTATGCGGTTCATATCTATACCAGGCTGACTTCGCATAAATCTCACCGCCGCTTGGACATCATTTACCAGATCAGTGAGAGTAGCCTTAGAATAATTTCCAGTGCTCTCTCCGATACCGCGCTTATCATAGCGAAGGACGGCAAATCCTGCCTTCGAGAGGGCATCAGCGATTTCCGCAAAGACGTTGAGCTTTAACCCTCCCGGAACATTCTCGTCTCGATCTACTGGACCGGATCCATGGATTAAGATCACTCCAGGGGGCAATATCTCCCCTTCGGGGATCGTTAAAGTCCCCGCCAGAGTAACTCCATCACTTGTGAAGGTGACTTCCTTAGCGGTATATCCTTCAGGGATGATCTCTTCTTCCTCCTCCTCAGCTCTTTCCAAAGGAGCTATCTCCGCTACCTTTTCGCCTACTTCTATTCTTTCCAGTTTAGTTTCCATTGTGCCTCGGACAGTCTCCGATATGCTTTGGAGGATATATGGCTCATCCAAACTATACCAGTTGGTGCCCTTCACATTAAAGCTATCAAATTCCCATTTCATAGCCGCAAAATCTCCCGCGGGAGTGGAGATGGTCTCCTCTCCGATGAACTTATAGGTGGTAGGTCCCATCCCCACCACTTTGATCGTATATTCCTTGCTCTCCTCCAATTCCCGAGTAAGGGGAAGGATATCAGCAGTGATGCTATCGACTATCCCCTCTCCGAGTTCCTCTTCAACCGTTATCTTATTCTCCCCCATCTGCTGGGTGATGAAGATTTTACCTGTCTTATAATCAAACTCATACGTAACTTTAACCTGCTGAATCTTTACATCCTGATCTATTAGATAGAGGATAGGCTTCATATCCTCAAGCTCGATAGTTACCTTTTCTGTTACTTTGCTTCCAGGAGGGAGACCAGGCATACTATCGAAGGTCTGCAATCTTGATATATCCAATACTTGTTTACCATCTTCCTCTCGTGGCTCTCCAAAGGTTAAAACGAAGATGCCGATCTCTTCTCCATCTAAGAGTATAATATAGTGAAAGGACTTACCAAAAGGTAGCTCGGCAGACCAACCTACAGTCGAGGTTAAAACCACAGCAAATATCGTTATTACAAGAATGATGATCTTTTCTCTGGTATTCATAGCTTCTCCTCCTTATAACGTTTTTCTAGAATCTGGTAAACTGGTTCTCCAGTTATCTGCTCTATCTCTGAGCAGATAAGCAAAGCTCTCTTTTCATTCTCATCTATCCAACTTGGCCACTTTCCATCTTTATCCTTATATTTATCTCTAAGACCCTCAACCCTCTCCTCTATAGTAACTAGATCATATCGTATCATAGTATCTGCCAAAGCTACTATCTTCTCTTCTAGCGTTAATCTGCTATAGTTATCATCTTTAAGCTTTGCCAAGTCCTCATCTGAGAACATACCTTCTGCAACAGCTTCGACTGGTGAGCGTCCCTTCAGGACATGAACTAGAGAGACCCGAGCTAGCTCATAATAACCAAGCTCATTAAGGATCAGATATCCCTCTAATCCATGCAAGGAGGGGTGATGTGTTCTGCATCTTCCTATATCGTGAAGAAGTCCAGCTATCTCCACAAACTCAATGTCTATTGGATATCCCCTCTTGTGGATCTCACAAGCTATGATTCGTGAGGCTCGAGAAACTGCTAAACAGTGCTTATATACCGCATCGGAAGGGATAGAATCTTCCAGCAATCGAAGCGCCTCTTGATAATTCATTGTTGGACTCCATCCTCCTTGAACTTTCGGATCAATCCCAGGGAACATATACAACAGCAGCTATACAAGAGCCAAACATATTCTCACTTACTTCCATAGTATCCACTTTAGTATAAGCCTCTTCAACCACTAATCCTCTTATTTCAGCCATGCGATCCAATTTTCTCATCAACTCATTCTCCAGATACTTCTCGCTCTTATGCCCATGCTCCTCAGCCACGATGCCGAAGCGTCCGGTTCCATCCTTTCGCTGACACCAGGCCCAACCTACTCCCGCCCCGATTAAATCTCCAGATGATCCTTCTTGATGAACTAGGACTAGGAAGGTTATCGTTCCCGGAGCTATCTCAACTGGTTCAACTTCCTCAGCCTCGGAAGGGATTATAGATGATATCGGGATAAGGTTACATTGAGCGATCCCGCCCTCCATCAGAGCCTTATCGAAGGCATTCAGGGCTGACTCCTCGTGTTCGGCATGACCGGTTACGACAAAGAACTGTTTCGGCAGGAATCTACCTCCTATTGGCATCAAACTTCACTCTCCTTCTTATAGTTTGGTTTTTGAAATATTAATAGTAATATTGAAGATTCTTCTCCTGTTAGATCTCGAGCCTCTCTTAAATCACCCTCCCC
>CAZSTA010000089.1:0-13861 GCA_964609495.1 uncultured bacterium
CGATGCATATAAAATTAGGGACTCGGAAAACATTGGATATCACTCCCAACTCCTCCTCTTAAAGGAGAGGAGAAATTGAAATGCAGATGGAGAGAGAGACAATCCTCCCTTTCCTCTGAGAAGAGGAAGGCAGAGAAGTAAGATATCAGGTCCCCGATTTTATATGCTTCCTATATTTCTCCCTTCTCCTGCTATATTTTACAATAAAAAACTCGAACTGTCAAGTCCTTCCCTCAAAAATTTATTAGCTCTACGGAAATTTACGGGACGATCCCTTACTCCCAAATAAGTTACCGCTAGAAATAACCAGAAAGGTTATCAAAAGCTTGAGGATATCACAATTGGAGAAGAGATACATCCCCGAGGACAGAGGGGATAATATGGTTAAACTCTCGTTTTTATACGCATCCCTAACCTGACCAATATAGTTGTTTTTTTCTCTAATTTATGTTAAAATTAAATTGGTTGTAAAACTTATAAAAACGACAAGGGTGAAATGAAGTAAACTATGAAGTTGAAAGCTAAGATTGTGATCTTTACGATAATTCTGTTGTTAGGATGGGGAATAACCAGCTCGGTTTACTCCGCTGGTCGTATAACTATGGAGGTAACCGTAGGTTTTGATGGGATCTTTCGCCTGGAGAAATGGACTCCGATCCAGATAATATTAAATAACGAGGGAGAAGACATAATTGGAGAGATAACAGCGGAAGTGACCGAAGGAATACAATACAAGGATAATCTTTTAGTTAGTAGCTATTCTCAATTAGTTATTCTGCCCTCTCGTTCTAGAAAAAGATATGTTCTCTACGTACCTTTAAACCAATTCAACCATCCTCTACGTATTAAGCTTACCTCGGCTGGAAGAATCTTATTAAACGGACAGATAAACCTACGCTCTCTGCAAACCGATTTAGATATAGTGCTGGTTTTAAGCGAGGAAGAAGCTGGTTTGAATTTCCTCTCCTTTTTCTTCCCTCAACTACGAATAACTTATTCTAAGGTGGGGCAATTGCCCGATAAATGGAAGGGATATGAGGGATTAAAAGCTATAATAATCGGAGATGTGTCGCTGAGAAATCTTACCACTGCTCAGGAAGTAGCTCTCGAGAGATGGGTATATCAAGGGGGAACGTTAGTGGTCACTGGGTCTGCAGACCTCAGTAGATTTGGAAAGACATCTCCAGGTGATCTCCTTCCAGTTACGATAATCGGCACTGAAATCCTATCCCATTTAAACTCTTTAGAGGAGAATTATGATCAGAAATTGAATATCGATTCTGATTTTGTAGTTTATAATTCAAAGTTAAGAGAAGGGAGGATCATATTAAAAGAGGGCGATATTCCAATTCTAGCTGAGGTAAAGAGAGGATGGGGAAGAGTTGCCTTCCTCGCCTTAGATTATGAGCACTCCCCGCTTAAAGGTTGGGCTGGAGAACCAGCAATATGGAAAGATATCCTAGGCATAAAGACCAAAATATATTTAGAGACTAAGTTGAAAGAAGTTAATAGAGGGGAGGATATGCTCAGAATTCAGGGGCTAGACTTTCCTCCTTATGATATGATCGGTTTGTTTTTACTGATCTATGTTTCCCTATTCAGCTTAACCTACTTCTATATATCTCGAAGAGCTAAACATAAACTTGGTCTTTTGCTCTCTACTCTTCCAGCGATAGTGATATTATTTAGCCTTATGGGATACTACTTCTTAGCTTATGGAGTAGCCGAGAAAAATATCGTAGTAACCGAGCTATCCACTCTGGATATTCCTCCGGGTCATAAGTCGGCTCAAGTCAGTACTGACTTAGGGCTATTTTCCCCTCAGGAGGATAGCTACGGATTATACTTTCCCTCTAACGATGTATTTATCTCCCTACCTGGTTACGGTAAGGGGAGCCAGAGGAAAATAAATGTTCTCGAGGAGGAAACTCCTCGAATAAGAGATATCAATATGGATTCCTATTCGAATCGATTATTCAAGATTGAACACTATGTGCAATTCCCTACTGAGGTCTGGATATCAGATAAAGAAACAACTGCTGTGATCTCTAATAATACTATTTACGATTGGAAGGAGTGTCTTCTCATAATTGAGGATAGTGTCTATTCCATAGGCAATATTGCCTCTATGGGAGAGAGAAATATCGATCTCATATCCTCACAACTTCCCTCCCATAAATCTGATGTTTTATCTGCTATAAGAAAGTGGTATAATGATTCTACCGAGAATATCTCTTTGAAGGAACTTAAACTCTTGCTGATAAAGGATAATTTAGCAGGTAGAAATAAAGATGAGGGGGCTCTATTGATAGGTTGGATGGAGGATCCTTTAGCCGATATAATTATAAACTACTCCTCAACTGAGGAAAGTATAAATACCTTCAAACATAAAGCTTTGGCTCTTCTCAAGATATCGATCGAGTAGCAGAAATCATTCTTCTTGACAACAAGCTCAAAATGGTATATGATAAAGATAGTAATTGAACTTTCTAACTAACGCCCAGCTAGAAGATCTCAATTTGATTTATTGACAGATGAGCATAACCTATACGAAGCACTCAAAGACGAAGTTTGAAGTACTTAAAAAGCATGGATTCGAATTAACAGAGAATCAAGTAGAAGATGTGATTCTTAATCCTGATGATGTTATCTCTGCAGAAGGTGAGACATTTATTGCCCAAAAGAGTATAGATGAAACACATTTATTGAGGGTTATATATCGGACATAAAATAGTGACTATATCATCATAACCTTCTATCCAAGCAGGAGAAAGCGATATGAAAGTTAATTATGACAGAAGTGAAGATATCTTAATGATAGAGATATCTGAAGATAAGATCGATTATGCTGAGAAGGCTGGAACGATTATTGTGCACTTTACTGAGGCTGGAAAGCCAGTTCTTTTAGAAATTCTATCTGCTAGTGAATTTTTGTCTTCAGTTGTAAAGACGGCGATTAGATCTGAGGAAGAACTATCGGAAGTGGCTTGAGTTTGCCGAAGAGAATTTGAAGATGGCTGAGATCGTCTAAGTAGGCTTACGTTCCCTCTCCCCTTATGGGAGAGGGATAGGGTGAGGGGGAATCATACCTTGAACTCCCTAACGAAGAACTAAGAATATGATACCCCGATTATAAGTTCAAAAACCAAAAGGGAGGGGGAACTAAAGAGAACCAGCTTATCTCGATGTTCCCTCTCCCCTTTTCTTAAAGACCCATATTTATTTCATCCGCTTTCCAAACTCATCTAAAGAGAATAACTGATCTATTGGTTTCCTACTCTTAGCTGGAGGAGATACATCGGGGACCCCCAGAGGAGTTAGAGCTACAACCTTTTTATCCGCTGGTATATTCAAGATCTTCTTAACCTCATCCTCTCTAAAAGCTCCAATCCAGCACGTGCCGTATCCCATACTCGCCGCCGCAATAATGAGATTTTCCATAGCGATGGTTGTATCCACCACACACCACTTCTCACTGACATCGGGCAGAGCTACTCCAGCTATGACGACATCAGCATCTCCGACCCAAGTTTGACCATTGCAAGCCTCCGCCACTCTCCTCTTTATCCCTGGGTCCTTCACCACTACTATATGCCGTGGTTGTCTATTAGCCGCTGAAGGCGCTTGTCTAGCCACCTCCAAGAGAGTTTTAAGGTCATCCTCAGGGATATTATCCGGCTTATACTTCCTAATACTCCTTCTAGCCATAATCGCCTCTATCGTATCCATCATATCCTCTCCTTTCTTAGTTAGAAAATAGTTTATTTGTGAACAGAGTTCCAAGCTGTGCTACCGTGGATATATGCCTTCTCGATATGTGGCGCCGCCTCGTCCTTCCTTCCCTGCTGGACTAGCTCACTAGCGATCTCATACTCATTCTTAGCTATTTCCAACTCTTTCCTTCCAAACTCATCACTAGGTTTGGTGTTCTCGATTATCAACTGATCAAGATAGAGATTCTCATCGATGATATCGAAATCCATAAACTTGGTATTCCTGTGCCAGACGAAACGATCCGCTAAACCGGAGAATGGCTCAACTTGGCTTGCTTTCCGAGCAACTTCCACTCCACCTTCATAAGCCTTCTTCAGAGCCACCTCGAAGTTGAATCTACAGACAGGAAGAGGATGGATGCCCCTCAAACTCACGCAGAAGAAGTAGTAATAAAGCGATTTAAGAGCAGAGGTTAATCCCTTACCACTGCCCCCAGCTACCGCTATCCCCATAGCTGGCTTGCCATTAGCATTCAGCAAGCGAGTGCGATCGAGGAAATTCTTCGGAATAGCATTCATATCTAGATAATATACGGGAGCGCCGAATATTAATCCATAAGCTCTATCCAACTCCTCGTTGAGTTTCGGCAGATCATCCTCGAATTTTGTGCACTTCCCGGTAGTCCAACAATTACTTCCTCGGCAGGCTTGACAAGGCTCTATATGATAATCAGCCAAGAACCATCTTTCGACTTCCAAGCCTTGAGATTCAGCACCCTCGACTGCCTGATCGAGAAGCTGTTGAGTAAGACCATTCCTATGGGGACTCCCATTAATAGCTATGATCTTCACCGATTAATCCCCCCTCAAATTGAATATGACCTTCTTCAGAGTATATCTCTACTCACTCATAAGTTTCCCAAAAAACAATCTCTTCCAAAGGCCTTCGCTTCTCTCCCTCCATAATTTGCGGTTTCTTGGGATAGCCAACGGGAACAACCGCCATCACCTCGACAGTTTCAGGGAAGCCAACTATATCCGCAACTCCCCTCTCATCAAAAGAGCCGATCCAGCAAGTTCCCAATTCCTCCTTGACCGCGGTCAGCATCAAATTCTGGATCGCCGCAGCGGTATCCTGAACGCAATATAGATTTATACTTCTTTCACCTTTGCCCTCGATATCCGCTCCAACCACGATCACCACAGGAGCGGTAGCTATCCAATGTTGCTCGGAGGCTGCCTCAGCTACCGCCTTCTTCCTCTCTTCATCCTGAACGATCACGAATCTCCAGCATTCGCAGGCATAAGGCGCCCAACGAGCCATATCCAATAATTTCATTATCACCTCCTTGGGAATCGGTTTATCAAGGAATTCCCTCACTGATCTTCTGGTTTTAATGATCTCCTCTAAAGTCATAATAAACCCTCCTTTTTAAGTACTCTTTCTCTCTATTAACCTTGACATTCAAGCGAACCTTATGTTATAATTGATACAATCTTAATTCTCCATCTCCGAGCCGAACTTGAATATACCTCTCATCGTCATCCACCCCATAAAGTAGATAGCGCTAGCGATTATTAATACCGTTGGGAATCCAAAATAGAGAGCTAAGGCTACTGCTAATACTGAACTCACTACCGAGGCACAACTATTCACTCCCCAAGCCCAGGGGATCAGAGATGGGTATAAGCTATCGGTAACTCGTATTCCTAGGGGGAAGGGTATCCCCATTACAAACCCTAGAGGGAAGAGCAAGATTATAGCCATAATGATACGGATTAACAATCCCTGTCCTAAGAGAAGGTCGAATATCACTGATAGGGAAAAGGTGTATATCAAGATCAGCGCTCCTAATAATATCAGCAATATCGACAGATTTCTTTTTATCTTATCTATTCCGAACTTTCGAGATACGAAGCTTCCTAAACCCGAGAAGCTCAAAAGCGAAAATAGAATAACCGAGAGCGCATATACAGGATGACCAAGGAAGAGGATAAATTTTTGAATAAGGGCTATCTCCACAAACATATATCCTAAGCCTAAGCAGAGGAAGTAGAAGAGGATTCGATGACGAAGTCCCTTGGGGGCGATTCCTTCGCTTTTATCCCTTCTTCTGAGTAGGGGAAGCAGAATAAGTATTATACCAGCGAGTAGTGCTTGACCTAAGACAGCCGCTAGTATAAGATCGCCCCATAGGATAAATGGTTCCCATCTTCTTCCCATAGATTTGTAGAGGGAGAATATATTGCTCCACTTAAAGTAATGATAAAAGAAGGGGCGATCATCGGTAACTGGCCCTATATCTATGATATAATCTCGATAAAACTGTCTCCTATCATCAGTCGAGATGAGTCCTGATATCGCTCGATAATAATATGGCTCGGGAAGGTTATTATAGATATTAACCTCCTCACTCTTGATCGAAGGAAGATATACTAGATCAAAATTCATCTCCTTGCAAAACTCCTTTATCTTATCTATCTCTTCCGGAGTGAATTCGGATCTCTTCAGCAGAAAAGTCCCCATTCCCCAGGTGCGAATCAGAGCGAGATGATTTGGGGGATTTTCCACTCCTATCCGCTCTAAAGCGGTAAGAGCTAGAGAGGTCAGACGCACAAGATCGCGAGGAGGTAGGAATAACCAACGAGTGATCGAAAGCAATCCTTGCTCTGATAGATGATGATAGTAATCCTCAAAGGATTGAACGGTATAAAGATAATTCTCGGATAGGCTATAGACACCAGCGGAGGAGGCCGCTAAGGAATCTAATAGCGCTATCTGGATAACATCGTATCTCTCTCTACTACTACGAAGGAAACTGCGACCTTCATCAACTACTATTAGCACTCGAGGATCGCTATATATATCCTGAGCGAATCGTCTATACTTATTCTCAACTATATCAACTACCAGCGGGTTTATCTCTACTCCAGTCACCGAAGCAGCTCCGTTATATAAAGCAGTTAGGATATCTAGTCCTCCGCCACAACCTATGTTCAACACCTCGGCTTCAGTCCGCAGACGATATGGCAGAGCGGTGGGAAGATAGGCGGTGAATTTGAGGTTATCCCAATCGCCTCCATAGTTAGTGATCGCGCTTAGGGAATCCCCATCGGTAGTTATCCCTAACTGAGGTGGAGGCAACTCCTGATGCTTGAGACTTAAACCCGGAGCACTCCTAATGGTAGAGCTTTTGACAACATCAACTCGAGCGAGGGAGTTCCATCTGGTTGATAGTACCTCAGTGCCTGGAAATCTCATGAGGGTGGGCAACGTCTTGTAGGGAGTTATCCTTATCTCTAGGAAGCCCGGAGGAGAAAGGGAGAAGAAGAGCAATATTGCGACCAGAACTACGAGCGGAGGGATAGCTTTCTTAGATGATAAGCCCAGGCTGAATAGCAGGGCGGCGAAAGCCCCTAAAGTCGCGGCAAATATGATTATTCCACTGCCTCCTAATTGAGCGAGAAAAGGTATCACTAATAAGCATCCCATCCCTGATCCGAGAAGGTTGAAGAAATATATCTGATTGGCTCTGCTCGCTTCCTTAGTCAAGATTATCGTCAAACAAGCTCCTGTTAAGAAGAAGGGGATGGCTAATAAAATATAATATACTAATAGATAGAGGAGCTGCTTTCTATCCACGATCAAGCGGTACTGATCGAAAGGAACGAGATTAGCTATCCCAAAGCTTATGATACAAGTTACCGCAAATATAGTTGAAAATAGAGTAAGCAGTTTGCTGGAATCTCTCTTTAATAAGGAGGGGAATATCGCTATAAAAGAGCCACTAGCTCCAAAGCCTAACAAGGCGAGGCTGATCACCATAAAGGCGAAGTGATGCCATTGAGCCACTGAGAATACCTTAGTCAGTGATACTTCCAGCATTAGAGTGGCGAGGGAGAGCAGTAATATACCGATGTAAATAGATGTTAGCTTGATCTTATTAGGCATTTTGATTCCAGAAGATTGGGATATCTACAATAAATATAGCATAAAATTCGGTAAAAGTCAATTTGAAGCTGATCGAATAAGCCTCGTAACTGCTGGATCGAGTGCAAACGAATATTAGCTAAATGAAAGGAGAAAAAATGAGAAAGAACGAAGTCAAAGCCAAACTAAAAGCAGGAGAGGTTGCAATCGGTGCATTCATATCATTTCCCTCGGCGACTATCGCTGAGTTCTGCGGGTATCTGGGATTCGACTTCATCATAGTCGATAGCGAACATGGCCCTATGAATGAGGAAACCTGCGAGAATATGTTAAGAGCCGCGGATGTCGCGGGAACGGTTCCCATAATCAGAGTTCCTCTAAATATCCCCCAGTTGATCTTGAAGTATCTCGATAGAGGAGCTTTGGGTATCCAAATTCCTCAAATTAATAGTAAGGAGGATGCTCTAACCGCAGTTCGCTCCGTCAAATACTATCCCGAGGGGATGAGAGGATTAGCTGGTCCAAGATCGGCGCTCTATGGCTTGAATATGTCTCTTAACGAATACGTCAAACTTGCCAACCAAGAGACGATGCTCATAACTCACGTGGAGAATACCAAAGGGGTTGATAACCTAGGGGAGATGCTGACCGTAGAGGGGATCGACGTCTTCTTCATCGGTCCGGTGGATCTGTCCCAATCGCTTGGCTATCCAGGTCAGATCACCGAGCCGGTGGTGGAGAAGACTATAGACAAGATTATAGAGCAGGTCAGAGGAGCGGGTAGAGCCGTCGGAATCTACGCAGGGAGTGTTGATTTTGCTAAGAAATATATAGATAAAGGCGTGCAGTATATAGCAACTGGAACTACAGGATTGCTTGCCAAAGCCTCAAGGGAGTTTCTAAAAGAGCTAGGGAGATAAGTTCGATGGATGAGACGGAAGAAGAGGGAGAGACTATAAATAGAATCCCTCAAGAGATCGTCATATATATTGATCCCGAGGGTGATGTTACTATTTCCAGCCTATTCGCTGATCTATTACCTCTAGCCTATAGTCTGGACGAAAGCGATGGTTATATCAGGGGATTAATGGAAGCTCAGAGGAAACTACAAGGGGAAGATCATCCTGAGAAACAGTGATTTTGGAGGGATAATCAGAGGGAGATAGATTCTACCGCTATTGCTGATAAGGAGAAAACTAATTGTGTTCGTAGATATCAGACCTGCGAAGGAGGAAGAATTAGAGGAATTAGTCGATGTAATGTGTATAAGCTTCAGAACCCCTCCCGAGGAGAGGAAGATGAGAAGGCGCCAAATAGAGGCTATCCCGGGGATGGGAGTGGATAACGCAAGGGTAGTTACGCTAGATGGAAAGATCATTTCAGCTCTGATCATTATACCTGCTGAGATCCTGATTAATGGCTTCAAAGTTAAAATGGGCGGCCTCGGAGGAGTGTGTACTCTGCCCGATTATAGAAGGCGAGGATATGCTGGAGAGCTTCTCCGCTACACGGTCAGAGAGATGAGGAGACTGGGTTTTATAACCTCCGCCTTATATCCCTTCTCCTTTGCTTATTATCGCAAATTCGGCTGGGAATTAGCCTCTAACGTCTGCTTATATAAGATCGATCCGTCCAATCTACCCCCTTTTAGGGAGAAAGAGAAGGTCAAAGAATATTCACCAGAAGATCTCCCAGCAATAAAGAAGATATATGGGGAGAATATAAGGGCTAAAAACTGCTGTTTTGTGAGAAGTGATCTTTATTGGAAGAAGGTTACAGTCCCTCGTGCCAAAAGATTCTTAGTTTACAAGGAAGGTGAGCCAGAAGGCTATCTAATAGGAGAGATAAGACAGGAGGAAGATGGGAAGAGAGCTCTTAGAATTGGAGAACTATTCGCCTCGACCGATAGAGCCAGGAGAGGATTAGTTGGATACTTGACCGACTTAGACGAAGAAGTGGGTGAAATTAAAGCCGCATTTCCGATCTCCGATCTAACTCTCAACTATCTCTTACCATCTCTAGCTCATCGGATCGATGGTTACGAACCACGAGGTCAAGTCAAGATCATTCCTAACTTTATGTTCAGGGTAGTTGATATAGCAGGATGTCTGAAGACAAGCTACAAGCTGTGGTGTGAATTAGATAAGGAGATATCCTTCATAATCCACGATGATGTGGATGAGGAAAACGAGGGGATATTCACCATTGGGATTGAAGAGGACGAAGTCATTAAAGATCAGCATAAAAGAGAATTATGGTTGGAGGCCGATATCCGCGTTTTCTCTCAAATCTATTGTGGATATGTGAATCCAACCGAGGCTTATTCCTTAGGGAGAATAGAGGTAAGTTCCGGTGAAGCTCTCAGTCTAGCAGATAAGATCTTTCCCTCAGTTACGCCTTACATCTGTTGGTTGGATAGCTTCTGATATCGTTATAATCGCCCTTAATGGGAGGATTGTCTATTCAATGCTTGATTTATCAGTCATAATAGCTAGCTATAACGTTATGGATTTTCTGAGACAATGTCTAAAATCGATCTACGATAACACTCATCAGATAACCTTTGAGGTATTGGTAGTTGACAATAACTCGAAGGATGATAGTGTGAAGATGGTCAAGGAGGAATTCCCGGAAGTTAAGATAATAGAGAATAGCTATAATGCAGGCTTCGCTAAAGCTAATAATCAGGGATTGGAGATAAGCAGGGGTCGTTATGCGATCCTGTTGAATAATGATACCTTGATCCTGCCCGGAGCCCTTGATAAATTGGTGCAATTTATGGATGAGCATCCAGAAACTGGTGCTGTTGGGAGCAAGGTGTTAAACGCTGATGGAACTATTCAGCTATCTTGTCGAAGTTTTCCCTCTCATATAAATGCTATATTTAATAGCTCCTCTCTGCTCACAAAGCTATTTCCCAAGAATAGATTCTCCAGCAAGTACTTGATGAAAGATTGGGATCATAATAAGGTTAGAGAGGTGGATTGGATATCGGGGGCATGCCTCTTGGTCAGAAGAGAGGTTGTTGAAGATGTAGGCGGACTTGATGAGAATTATTTTATGTTTTGTGAGGATACAGATTGGTGTTACAGAATAAAAAAGAGGGGATGGAAGATATATTATGTCCCTTCTGCTAGCATAATACACTATGGCGGTCAAGCAAGCAAACTTCACAGTAATAGAGTAATAATTGAGCATCACAAAGGTATGTGGCTCTTTTATAATAAACACTATCGTAAAGATTATAACTTCTTTCTGACCTGGATAACAGCGCTGGCTATAATCGGTAGGGCTATGCTTGCTCTTACCTCGAATAATGTTCATAAGTTATTAAATAAAGAGCGGAATTCTTAACCACTATTAGGCATTAGAAAGGGGTGAGTTTATAATGACTGAAGAGTTTTTGAAACGGCTAGAAAGAGAGGTTCTGGTGATCGATGGAGCTATGGGGACTACGTTGTATAGCAGGGGAAGGAGGATGGAGGATTGCCCGGAGGAATTGAACATCACTCATCGGGATGAGGTTAAGGATATTCATAGGGCTTACTTTGAGGCGGGATGCGATATAGTGATAACGAATACCCTGGGAGGAACCAGCTTCAAGTTGGATAAATATGACAAGAGGGATATGGTGCATATGTTCAACCTAGCAGGGGCGAAGCTGGCGAAGGAGGTTGCTCGAAGGTTCAAAAATAGATATGTAGCTGGTGATATAGGGCCTACAGGTGAGCTTATAGAGCCTCTAGGGAAAGTTACATTTGATCAACTCTATACCGCTTTCTCCGAGCAGGTGGAAGCCTTGCTAGAGGGAGGAGTGGATCTCTTCATAATTGAGACTATGAGCGCTATTGAGGAAGTAGAAGCCGCAATTAAGGCAGTTAAGGGAAATACTGATCTCCCGGTGATCGCCTCTATGTCCTATTCCCCAGGTCAGAGGGGATATAGAACGATGATGGGAGTCGATATCGAGACCGAGGTTACAAGGCTCACCGAGGCTTCTGCGGATGTGATAGGAACGAACTGCGGAGGAGTGGATATCTGGCAGATGGCTGAGATCATCGAGCAGATGAGGGAACTAACCTCGACTTATCTTATAGCCGAACCTAACGCTGGACTCCCCAAGCTCGTAGGCGATAAAACGGTATTTGATCAGTCGCCAGAGGATATGGCGGCGGGAGTTCCCAAATTACTAGAGGCTGGCGTGAATATCATAGGTAGTTGTTGTGGCACAACTCCTGCTCATACCGAGAAGATAGCAAATATAGTCAAGTCCAGAAAACATCTAAGATCACGATAATTGAGTAAAATATAGCATAAATCTAAAAGGCGGTGGATCATAATATTCACCGCTTTTCATTTTTTCAATTTCTCAAGCAGAATTATCGTTATTCTTACTATTTTGTAAACAGGGATCTCACCTCCTTATTCGATTCTGATGATGAAAGGCAACAAGTTTAAGAAGGAAATGGCTCCCCACCTACTATGGTATAGGCAGGAACTCCGAGGAGTGACGGGTAAAAAGACAGTTCTCCTGAATTAACAAGAGAGCTTTTTATCCAGTTATATTTGAATTTGCAGAGTGGGTTAGAGAGAGGGATACGTCGACCTTAGAAAGCCGATATTTTCAAATAGAAGTCATTGGTTTTCTGACAAGGAAATCGTAATGTTTTACTTTTAATTTAGTTTATATTTTGGTATAATATAAGTTAGAATGAGAAATTCAGGAAGTCCCCTCGCAGTTTAGTATTCAAGTATTCATAGCTCGGAGACTTATTGAGGAACTCTTTGATTAAGGTAAGCTTCACCGTAATTATAATATAAGAGCTTTCTCAAGTCAAGAGAGTGAAAGCAGATGTAAGCATGTAAAGTTTGTGCTAGCAGATTTTAAGTAGCTTTTCGCTAGGGAGTTCAAGATATAAATCCCCCCTCACCCTGGCCCTCTCCCACGAGGGGAGAGGGAACAGCAAGATAAGCTCGATCTCTTTAGTTCCCCCTCCCTTGACGGGAGGGGGTTAGGGGGAGGGTGATAATTAACAAGATTCCTTGACAGCCTTATTAATTCAGCAAAAACCAAGATGGGAGGGTGATTTAAGGGAAGTTCAATTTCCCAGCACGGAGTTTTACATGCTTACAAAGCAGATTTAGAACTAAAATATAAGGAGCAGGAGGTGAAGTAAGACAATGGCAAATGCCCAGATTCTAGTTGTTGAAGATGAAAAAATCGTGGCTGAGAACATACGAGACAGGTTGAAAAGTTTGGGCTATGCTGTTGCTGTCGCCTATTCCGGAGAAGAAGCTATTCAAAAAACTACAGAGATGCGTCCGGATTTAGTACTGATAGATATCGTGTTAAAGGGGGATATAGATGGTGTAGAAGCTGCCGAGCGAATATGTGATAGTTTCGATATTCCGGTGGTTTATCTGACTGCTTATGCGGATGAGGATATATTGCAGAGAGCAAAGGTAACCGAGCCATTTGGCTATATCCTCAAGCCGTTCAAGGAAAGAGAATTACATACTATTATCGAGATGGCTCTCTACAAGCACGAGATGGGAAGCAAACTAAAAGAGAGTGAGAGGTGGCTTTCCACCATACTTAAAAGTATAGGTGATGCGGTGATTGCCACTGATACCGAGGGAGTCATAAGATTTATGAATCCCGTTGCCGAGGCGCTGACAGGATGGGAGCAGGGAGAGGCTTTGGGTGAAGATCTGACAGAAATATTCAACATCATAGAGGGAGAAGCACTTATCCCGACTGAGAGTCCTGTAACGAAAGCACTTCGGGAGGGCATTATTGTCAGTCTGGCAGATCGTAGCATTGTGTTCATTGCCAAGGATGGAACAGAAACATCTATTGAAGCCAACGCTGCACCCATCAAAGATGACGAAGGAAACATTACTGGTGTCGTTTTGGTCTTCCTCGATATCACCGAGCGCAAGCAGGCGGAGAGGGAAATAAGAAAATTAAGTTCTGCTGTTAAGCAGTCGATTGATGGTATAGCGATAGGTGATTTAGAACTAAAACTAGCATATGTGAACGATGCTTTTGCTAGGATGCATGATTATTCTCGCGAAGAAATGATTGGAATGAAAGTTGTAAATTTATATAATGAGGAGCAGATGGATGAATACAAGAGGAGTATAAATCAGATAAAAACACAGGGTTCATGGATAGGTGAAATAGATCATATCAGAAAAGATGGCACTCCTTTTC
>CAZSTA010000090.1:0-2163 GCA_964609495.1 uncultured bacterium
ATCACATTCCCCAGCCCAAAGTTTTACATGCCTCGCTCCAAATATAAATAGTTGACCTTTTCCCTTAAATATGTTATACTTAAATCATTAGGAGAAGGAATTACGCACCGAGGAGAGCCAGTGTTATGCCTAGCGAAATTTATTCAAAGTTAAGCGAGATTTTGGATGATCTATTGCCTGGGGATCTCCCCGAAAGAGTCCTTAATGCGTCTTTGAAGGAGATGAAAATCTCTCCTGAAGAGATTAGCGATGAGCATTTCTCAGAGATAATAAGCGGTCCTCTCTTGAGAGTCCTGGTCTCTTTTCTGCCTAAATCCTTAAGTAAAGATATAATAAACAAGTTATTGAACGAGCTATCTCCGTCCGAGGTCTCAGTAGAGTTAGGATTTCAAAGAGAGGCTATAAGATGCCTTGAAGCTGAATATATTAAATACTCATCCCTAGGCTCTCCAACCTACCAAGAGCTAGAAGATTTAGTTCAGGAGATAAAGAAAGCTCATAACCAAAAAGAACTAGTTCCCGAAGAGATCAAAAAAGCAGGACAATTATTAGATGACTTATCCGAAGAATTACAGGAACGTTTAGCAGCTCAAGAAAAGGCGATAGAGGAACTAAAAGCAAATCTCCAAATCATCAGATCAGGAGGGCCAGCGATCAGGAATATTAAGGATAGGATAGAGATCGTAGAGACTCTCAATCGACAAGGCTATCTAGCTATTGAACATATAGAAGAAATAAGGAGATATATGAGCGATCTAACTATCGAGATTACGGCCATAGCTAAGCCTAAGAAGGAAAAAAGGATCATCTTGATAGTCGAAGACGAAGCTCCTGCTCTTAAATTATTAACTTTTAAGCTAGAAAGGGAGGGATATGAGATAATAGCTGCCCGAGACGGTGTTAAGGGGCTGGAGAAGGCAGTATCCTCTCATCCTGATCTGATACTTATGGATTTAAGCCTTCCTCTAATGAATGGCTACGAGTTGATCTACACCCTAAGAGCGGACCCTCAGACGGAGGAAACTCCCATAATAGTAGTAACTGAAGCTGATGGTATAGAATCTCTTAAGTTAGATGTCCAAGGATATATCTCCAAACCACTTGAGATAGAAGAGATAGTATCAAAAGTTAGAGCCGTATTAGATAGCAATTAAATATTCTCGAAGCGAAGACTATGGATTATGGCTTGTATATCCTTCCTTGCTTTTTCATAATTTTCTTCTGGGACTGTGCCAAATAGAATATATATGAGGTCTCTATGAGGGATTACAGCTAGCCTACCATTTAGATGAAGATCCCCCTGGAAGATTTGATAAAGCACTAGCTCGATCTTCTCTTTATTTAAAACACCCTCTTCTCTGGATATCTGTTTTACTCCCTTAGCTCTCTCAAATTCTGCTAATAATTCACTTATATAATTTTCTCTATCGAAGGGATAGGCTCTGGTGATATCGATCTTCGCGCCGAATTCCTCGTTACCAAAGGAGTGAGCCTCTAGTCGTCTCCAACCTGGAGGAAGAGCCAATGATAATCCGTAGTCGGATAAGTTGTACCTCCGACCAAATTCTATATTCTCCATAATACTATCCAAATAGGGAGATGCTTCCTCATAGCCCTTCTCTAAAGCTGTTCCTAAGAAGTAATATATAGCTTCCTCGTGATACCTGAGAAGGAGACGTGCTTTAAGCCGAGCCTCGGGGGATAAGATGAGGTAGGTTAAGTTATAGGCCCTATCTCCATCGATCTCCAAAATTCTCGAGGAGAGCCTCTTTACTTCAGGAGTATCCTCAAATTCATTTAGAAACTCATTGGCCCAGATATCTGGATCACCCCATACACTATCGATCACACCTACCTGACATAGAGAGAAGAGCTCCCGATTTCTGATGGTAACCTCTAATTTCCCGTCAGAGGGATCGATCTCCCAGCCAGGAGGGATGGGGAGTTTAAAACCGTAATTGTTACTTATAAATACGTCTCCTTCCTCCTTATCTTTGATATCTACTAATTTTCTCCGCACTTTTTGAAGATAACTTTTATCTAAATTGGGGTCTAACTCGAAGGCCTTCTCGAATTCGGATAAAGCCTCCTCCCACCTCTCCTGTTTATACAGGGCTATTCCCAAATTATAATAAGCGATACTATAATCAGGAGCGATACTTA
>CAZSTA010000090.1:2173-13839 GCA_964609495.1 uncultured bacterium
AGGCCTCTTTAAACTCGGCGATGGCTTCGTCTAATTGACCCTGCTCCAGATAAGTTTCCCCTAGATGGTTATGAGCTTTAGCCGCGATATTTTGAGCTGAGGCTTGTTTGCTCATCCCTATCGCCATCAGAAAGATGGCTAATATGATATACTTGCCTATTCTTGCCATTTCATCGCTTCCCTTTGGATATTCAAATTTAGCAGGGTTGACTTTCTCTCTCAATTATGGTATACTAAGTTATGTTAAAGTTTTATATATCGATTATTATACTATAGTTATATCCACAAGTCAAGTTGCTTTTAGATTAGTAGGCATGGAAACTTTGTGCTGGGAAATTGAACTTTCCTTAAATCACCCTCCCGTCAAGGGAGGGGAAACTGAAGAAAGCAGGCTTATCTCGATGTTTCCTCTTCCCCTCGTGGGAGAGGGATAGGGTGAGGAGGGAATCATATCTTGACTTCTTAGTAGAAATCTACTAGCACGAAATTTTACATACTTAGTTTAGATTAAGAGTTTTCGAGTCCCTCAAATATCATTTTTGATTTATTCGTAATAAAAACTTTTATTTTATCACTTTTTATGTTATAATTTGTTATAGTAACTTTCTGATCTCCCTAAGATTTTATTCGAAGCGAAAGTTGTGTAAAAGAGGGAGTGGAGATCGATGTTCAACTCTGGTGCTGTTGTATTTGAGGATGAGCTTAAGCGTATCAATGAGGTCCTGGAGGATTTGCTCCGCCAGTCTATGGCTAAATGTGCTTTATTGATAGATAGCATAGGACATCTCATAACTAGTCAAGGTGATGTATCCAAGATAGATACTACCGCCTTAGCCTCCCTTGCCGCGGGAAACTTTGCTGCTACCAGAGCCCTAGCTAGTCTCCTAGGGGAGAATAGTTTTTCTCTTCTCTTCCATCAAGGGGAAAAAGAGAATATTCACTTATCTAGCATCAGTAACCGCACTATATTAG
This sequence comes from uncultured bacterium, assembly GCA_964609495.1. GTDB lineage: Bacteria > CAZSTA01 > CAZSTA01 > CAZSTA01 > CAZSTA01 > CAZSTA01. The sequence continues at coordinate 3,146 of CAZSTA010000090.1, forward strand.
TCGTTGTTTTCGATAGTAGCGTCCCTATAGGGCGAATAAGGCTATTCGTCAAAAGAGCTATAGATAAACTAGCGCAGCTATTTGAAGAGCCCAGCTATATAGCTAGAAGAGAAGAGAAATTAAAGAAGGCTAAGGAGGTCTCTGGTAGTGTCTTTGGGGAGGAATTTTATGCCTTAGCCGATAGTGCTCTTGATGAGCTATTCAAAGATTAAATGGTTATGGTCAGGGGAGTAGGGCTAGATTCGATAGAGATACGAAGGGTAGAAAAGGCGATCGAAAGGTGGGGAGAGGCCTTCCTTAATCGCCTTTTTACGCCCCTGGAGATAGATTACTGTCTGAGCAAAAGGAGGGCGGCTCAACACTTCGCGGCTCGTTTCGCCGTCAAAGAAGCAGTGATGAAATCTTTAGGGGTGAGGATAGGCAGCGTCAATTGGACCGATATTGGAGTTGAGAATGATTCTTCGGGACAACCTGAGATCAATTTATCTGGTCGAGCTTTGGAGATATCCGAGGGATTAAAGGTCTCTAAGATATATATAAGTATAACTCATAATGATAGCTATGGGTTAGCTTATGCTATCGCGGTTGGATAATTAAGGCTTATTTGAAGATAAAGTGATCAGGGGGATTTGAATGATTCAGGAGCAAATTGAGTTGTCTAAAGTCTATGATCCAAAGAAGGTTGAAGGTAAGTGGTATGATTACTGGATGAAGAAGAACTACTTTCATGCCGATTTAAACTCCTCAAAGCCACCTTATGTAATAGTTATTCCTCCTCCTAATGTTACCGGTTCCTTGCATATGGGGCATGCTTTAAATAATACGATACAAGATCTCCTCATCAGATGGAGGAGGATGCAGGGCTATGAAGCGCTGTGGCTCCCAGGAATGGATCATGCGGGGATCGCCACTCAAAATAAGGTCGAGCAGAAATTGGCTGAAGAGGGACTGACCCGCCATGATCTGGGCAGGGAGAAGTTCGTCGAGACCGCTTGGGAGTGGAAAGGTAAGTATGGGGGGCAGATACTCAACCAATTGAAGCGGTTGGGTTGCTCCTGTGATTGGTCGCGAGAGAGATTCACTATGGATGAGGGCTGCTCGAAAGCGGTGCGAGAAGCATTTGTGAGGCTATATGAAAGGGGATTGATCTATCGAGGGAAATATATGGTCAATTGGTGCCCGCGCTGTCTCACCGCTCTATCGGATATCGAGGTGGAACATAAAGAGGCTCTTGAGAAATTATATTATGTTAAATATCCGCTAAAGGATGAGGAAAGTTTCATAAGCATAGCTACTGCCCGTCCAGAGACGATGTTGGGAGATACTGCGGTAGCTGTTAATCCCAATGATGAGCGGTATAAATCCCTAATAGGAAAGATCGCTATCCTACCCCTCGTTGGACGGGAGCTTCCCATAATAGCTGATGAATATACGGATCCCGAATTTGGAACTGGAGCGCTGAAGATAACGCCGGCGCATGATCCAAACGATTTCGAGATAGGTCAGCGGCATAAGCTGGCTGTAATCAATGTCATAGCTGAAGATGGAACTATGAATGAGGAGGCGGGAGAGAGATATAGGGGGATGAGTCGGGAGGATTGTCGTCAGAAGATAATCGAGGACCTAAAAGAAGGGGGATATTTGATCGAGATCGAGGATTATAAACATACTTTGGGATTATGTTATCGCTGTCACACGATCCTTGAGCCTTATATTTCTGAGCAGTGGTTTGTCAGGATGAAGCCCTTAGCTGAGCCAGGGATAAAGGTAGTCAAAGAAGGAAAGGTTAAATTTATTCCCGAGAGATGGACGAGGATATACCTGGATTGGATGGAGAATATAAAGGACTGGTGTATATCGCGCCAACTCTGGTGGGGACATCGTATTCCCGTTTGGTATTGTCGTAATTGCGGTGAGATGATAGTCGCTAGGGAGGATCAAACTGAGTGTCCCAAGTGTGGGGGAGAGGTGATTCAGGATGAGGATGTGCTTGATACCTGGTTCTCCTCGGGATTGTGGCCCTTCTCAACCCTGGGGTGGCCGGATGATACTGAGGATCTGAAACACTTCTATCCCACCTCCACTTTGGTCACGAATTACGATATCATCCACCTCTGGGTCGCGAGGATGATAATGCTAGGTCTGGAGTTCACTGGAGATATCCCCTATAGCGATGTTTATATGCATTGTTTGATCCAGGATGCTTTAGGGAGAAGGATGAGCAAGTCCTTGGGAACTGGAGTTGATCCCTTAGAGCTTATGGAGAAGTTTGGAACGGACGCGGTTCGTTTCACCTTGATGTTCCTCACTGGATATTCACAGAGCATGCGACTTTGGGAGGATAGATTCGATCTCGGACGGAATTTCACCAATAAGATCTGGAATGCCTCCCGTTTCGCAATAATGAACCTTAGGGATTTCTCTCCGAGCGAAATAGACGATAATAACCTCTCTTATGAGCTAATGGATTGTTGGATATTGAGCAGATATAACCGTCTCGTAGAGGAGGTAACGGATAATTTAGACGAATATAACTTCAACCTGGCGGCTAAATCGATCTATGAATTCTTCTGGGGTGAGCTGTGCGATTGGTATTTAGAGTTGATCAAACCTCGCCTCTATCAAAACAGCTCTTCCCGAGCCGCGGCTCAATATACTCTCTATACCGTGTTAGAAGGGACTTTAAGACTTCTACATCCTTATATGCCCTTCCTTACCGAGGAGATTTGGCAACTCCTTCCTCATAAAGGAGAAAGTATAATGGTCTCCCCCTGGCCCGAAACGGATAAAGACGCCATCGATCCTATCTCCGAGGAGAAGATGGAATTGATCACAGATGTCATCCGAGCTATTCGCAGTCTGCGAGCGGATGTGAATATCCCCCTGGATAAGAAGGTAAATGTTTTTCTAACAACAGCGGAGGATAATTTAGAAGGGACTTTAAGTTATTACTCCTCCTATATAAAGCTTCTGGGGAAAGTTGAAGAGCTGGTCATCGATTCCTCGTTTGTTGATGTCAAGCAAGTAGCTACTGCGGTGACGAAGGGTATTCAGATATTCATTCCCTTAGCTGGATTAATCGATATTGAGGAGGAGATGAGGCGTCTGGAGAAGGAGATCAAGGCTACTGAGAATAGCCTTGCTAGGAGCGCTGACAAATTGGAAAATGAGCAATTCTTGACTAAAGCTCCTGCCCAGGTCGTTGAGGCGGAGAGAGAGAAGCAAAGGGATCTCAAAGAAAAATTAAACAAGCTCGAAGCCACCTATGATATGCTCAAGCCAAGTTAGAAGGACAACTTTGAAAATCAGGAGTTGAAATTATCAGGCGGATGCGGAATCATCCGCCTTAGATTTGTATAAAGATCATTCGCATAATTAATATAAGGAAGGATCCCTTCCCCTTTAGAAAGGAAAGTGGTTTATTTGAGAGAATTAACTGAATTAGCTTTGGATACGGCCCAAGCCTTGAAATCTAGCTATGCGGACATTAGAATAGTAAGGATTGATAAGGAGGAGATAACGGTAAAGAACGGTAAAGTGGAGGCTATATCCTCGAATCAAAGCCAAGGATTTGGAATCAGGGTTATCGTTTCTGGAGCTTGGGGATTCGCCTCCTCATCGAAGTTGGATAAGGAGGAGGTCAAAGCCACCACAGCCTTAGCGGTGAAGATCGCCCAAGCCAGCGCTCAACTTAAGAAAAAGGATGTCCTGTTAACTCCTGTGGAGAAGATAGTTGATAGCTACAAGACAAGGGTGGAGATAGATCCTTTCACTATACCCTTGGGTCGGAAGGTCGATCTATTGTTGAAAGCTGATGAGCTGATGCGCAAGGAGAAGGAGATCAAGGTCTCCGAGGCAACGATGGATTTCTTCAAGGAGAAGCAGATCTTTGCCAGCACTGAGGGATCTTATATCGAACAGGAGATAATCGAAAGTGGAGCAGGAATAGTGGCTACCGCGGTGCGCGAGGGAGAATTTCAGACTCGCTCCTTTCCCAACTCCTTTCGAGGACATTTCGCCACTCGAGGTTACGAGTTTATAGAGTCGATGGATTTGGTGGAGAATGCGGAGCGAGTCGCCTCCGAGGCGAGACAACTCCTCTATGCTGATCCTTGCCCCAGCATGACGACTACACTGATCTTAGATGGAAACCAATTGGCGTTGCAGGTCCACGAATCGATCGGACATCCGATAGAGTTGGATCGGGTATTAGGGACTGAAGCGGATTACGCTGGAGCCAGCTTCTTAACTTTAGATAAATTGAACGATCTCCAATATGGTTCTGATATAGTCAATGTAAACGCCGATGCCACTCTGGAGGGCGGTCTAGGGAGCTTCGGATATGATGATGAAGGAGTCCCTTCTCAGAGAGTTCAGATCATAAAGGACGGCCTCTTCGTTGGGTATCTAACCTCCCGAGAGACCGCTTCAGTTCTTGATCAGACGAGTAATGGGGCTATGCGTGCTGATGGATGGAATCGCATCCCCTTGATCAGGATGACTAACATCAACCTCGAGCCAGGAGAGTGGACCTTGGAGGATATGATCGCCGATACTGATGAGGGGATATATATGGATACTAACAGGAGTTGGAGTATCGACGATAAGCGATTGAACTTCCAGTTCGGCACTGAAATAGCCTGGGAGATCAAGAATGGAAAGAGAACGAGAATGCTAAAAGATGCCAACTACACCGGAATAACTCCGGAGTTCTGGAACTCCTGTGATGCTATAGCCAATAAGAATTATTGGGTGATCTGGGGCACTCCGAACTGCGGCAAGGGACGACCCGGACAAGTGGCTCACGTTGGGCATGGGACATCTCCCGCGCGATTCCGCAACGTGAGGATCGGTATCAAGTAGCAGGGAAGAAAACCTGCTTCCAGTTTTCAATTGAAAAGGAGGCTTTTTTGAGGATGATAGAGAAAGATGAAGCCCTTAAAATATTGCAGATGGCTATAGATATCTCTTCCGCCGATCAAACTGAGGCGGTTCTGATAGGGGATACCTCAGCCCTAACGAGATCTTCCAATTCCTATATTCACCAGAATGTGGCGGAGAGTGACGCAGAATTACTTATACGAACTGTAATCGGTAAGAAGATAGGCAGCGCCTCCACCAACACTCTATCGGAGAAAGCGATCCGAGGGGCGGTTCAGAAAGCGATGGATATCACCAAACTTCAGCCGGATAACCCTGATTTCGTCTCTTTACCTTCAGCCGAGGCTCCTCCTAAGGTCGATAACTTCGTAGTGGCTACTGCGGAGTGTACTCCCCAGCAGAGAGCTAAGGTTATTGCGGATATCATAAGGAAAACGGATGAGGCTGGCTTGAGAGCCGCCGGAGCGTTTTCCACTTCTGCGGTAGTGATAGGTGTAGCTAACTCTCTCGGTGTTCAAAGTTATGACGCGATAACTAATACCTCTCTAAATATAGTGGCGATGTCCGATAATAGCTCAGGATATGTGGACTTTTATAGTAAAGATGTAAATGATATAGATGCTGAGAAACTAGCCTCGATCTCTATAGATAAAGCTCTGCGGAGCAAAGATCCAAAGGAGATCTCCCCAGGTAAATATACGGTTATCCTAGAGGCGGATGTGGTAGTGGATATGGTAGAATTCCTAGCTTATCTAGGGCTTTCCGCCTTAGCAGTGCAAGAGAGCCGTAGCTTTATGTGTGGAAAGTTCGGAGAGAAGATCGTGGGAGAGAATATAACGATCTGGGATGATGCTTTGGATGAAAGAGTTTCAGGAGTCCCCTTCGATTTTGAGGGAGTTCCTAAACAGAAGGTAGTCTTTATCGAAAGAGGAGTAGCTAAAGAGGTAGTATATGATTCCTATACCGCTGGTCGAGAGGATGGAAAGAGATCCACCGGTCATGCGCTACCTGCTCCTAACATTTATGGGCCAATGCCCACTAATATGATTATGCAACCAGGGGATTCTACTTTAGAGGAGATGATAAAGAGTACCGAGCGAGGGATCCTCGTCACTCGTTTCCACTATACTAATGCGGTCGATCCGATGGAAGCGGTGATCACGGGAATGACTAGGGATGGCACCTTCCTAATCGAAGAGGGAGAGATCAAAACGGGGATAAAGAATCTGCGCTTTACTCAAAGCATTTTAGAGGCGTTTTCTAACGTGGAGATGATCACTAAAGCGACTAAGCTCTTCGGTGGTTTCTTTGGTTGCTATTGTGTGCCAGCGATAAAGGTCTCCGAGTTTAACTTCACTGGGGTTACTCAGTTCTGAGGGATGTTTTATTTGAGATATTCGAGATCAAATTACGCCTTGAACTTCCTTTAGATCACCCTCCTCTAACCCCTCCCATCAAGGGAGGGGGAACTAAGGAGAGCAAGCTTATCTGGATATCCCCTCTCCCCTCGTGGGAGAGGGATAGGGTGAGGGGGAAATTATATCTTGAACCCACAATACTCAAAGAATACAGGAATATAAGGAGATGAGATTTCCTATGACAGCAAAGGGGAAGCTTGATCCTCAAGCAGAGGCATATTTGCGACAGATGGAACAACAGGGAGCACCGCCTTTAAATACTTTAACACCTGCTCAAGCGCGAGAGACTATGATAAATAACTTCTCAGTACTATGCGGAACCCCCCAAGCCGTGGCGAATGTTGAAGACCTAAATATTCTCTCTCCAGCAGGACAGATTCCTGTGCGCATTTACACCCCGCAAGGTAACAACCCATTTCCCATACTCATCTATTTCCACGGTGGCGGTTGGGTTCTTGGCAACCTCGATATTTACGAAAGTGCGTGTCGGTCTCTTGCAAACGGAGCATCTTGTGTTGTGGTTTCTGTTGACTACCGACTGGCACCAGAGCATAAATTTCCAGTAGGAGTTGAAGATGCGTACGCCGCAACCCAATGGGTAGCAGACAACACTAATCGGATCAAGGGTGATTCAACTCGTATTGCGGTGGGTGGGGATAGTGCTGGAGGCAATTTAGCGGCAGTTGTATCCCTTATGGCAAGAGACAGAGGTGGTCCTAACCTTGCATATCAATTGCTCGTATATCCCGTTACCGATCTTTCTTCTCTCGACACTGCTTCGTATCGTGATTATGCAGAAGGTTATGGGCTAATGAGGACTGAGATGGAGTGGTTTGGAGATCACTACCTTTCGCAGGGAGAAGATGGGAAGAATCCATACGTGTCTCCATTGCTGGCTCAGGACTTGAGTGGTCTGCCTCCTGCGCTGGTGATAACAGCCGAATTTGATGTGCTGAGAGACGAAGGAGAAGCTTACGCAAACCGATTGAAAGAAGCAGGCGTCTCGGTGAAGTGCACACGCTATAACGGTATGATCCATGGCTTTATGACCATGGATGGGGTGTTGGATCGAGCTAGAGGTGCTATAGATGAAGCCAGCGCTGAGCTACGTGCGGCTTTCCTGAAATAAATATCCCTTGAAACCGCTTAAAAGGAGAAAATAAGAAATCAAGATGTCCTTTAGACTTATAGCTATAGATTTAGATGGAACTCTATTGGATAGGGAAATGAATATGCCTCTTGCCTCTCGAGAGGCGATACGAAAAGCGACGGAAAAAGGAGTAAAGGTCATAATCGCTACAGGAAGGATGTATCGCGCTTCTCTTCCCTTCGTTAAAAAGTTAGGATTGGATACCCCCTTAATTAGCTACAATGGAGCTTTAGTCAAAGGCTCGGCCGATGGAAAGGTCCATCTTCATATCCCAGTGCCGATAGAATGTGCTAAGGCGATAATCGACTTAGCTCGAAGGAATAAACTTCATCTGAACTTCTATCACAATGATCAGTTATATGTGGAGAGTCTAGATAAGTATGGGGAGGATTACGCTAAGCGACAAAATCTCACACCAGAGATCATTGATGATCTTATGCTTCTTCTTAATGCGGAAGGTCCTACTAAGCTTCTTATCACTTGCGATGACGCCTTAGTTGATAAATTGGCGCCCGAATTACAGGAGAAGTTCGGGAATTATCTTTATATAGCTAAATCTTGGCCCACCTACCTGGAGATAGTCAACAAGATCGTCTCCAAGGGATACGCTCTGAAATTTATCGCTGAGATGTCCAATATAGATAGAGATGAGGTTTTAGCTATTGGAGACCATATGAACGATCTTGAGATGCTCGAATATGCTGGTGTAGGGGTAGCAGTTGCCAAGGCTCAGCCAGCCCTCAAGGAGGCGGCTGATTATATAGCCACTTCGGATAATGGGGTGGTAGAGACGATAGAAAAATTCATATTATCTGATAAGCCGAATATATCAGAGATAATGGATAAGAAACGGTAGCTATAGAGGTGAAATTCGATGTCAGCGACAGAGGAGGATATAGTCAAGATGTATAAAAAGCTCCACCGCAAGGAGTTCGAGGAAAGGGAGACTGACGAGGTTATATGCGATATTTGTGGTTATCCCACTAAACGAAAGGCGGCTAAGATATATGATTACCCTCGTCCGGGGACGATTTATTGTTACCGCTGTAGAATAAGGTATGAGATGCAAAGGGCTAGATATGATAAATGGTATGAGAATAAGCCTTATGAGAAGTGGGAAAAGAAAAAGTCTCCAGAAAAGAAGAGGAGAAAGTGGTGGGGGATCTTTAATGGGAGGTAAAGGGCGAGTCTACATTTGGTTTCTGCTATTCGCTATCATCGTAGCTCTTTTACCCCCGTTAGTCGGAGATGTATATTATATAAATGTCTTGGTCTTCGTGGGGATACACGCAATTATCGTTTTGGGCTTGAATATGCTTATGGGATATGCTGGTCAAATATCGCTGGGGCATGCGGCTTTCTATGGACTCGGGGCTTATATCTCCGGCATTCTCTCCACTAAATATGGTCTTTATCCCTGGTTCTCCTTCGTCATAGCGGTTGTCCTTACAGGGGGATTAGCTTTCCTTATCGGTCGTCCTATTTTGAAGCTGAAGGGTCATTACTTAGCGATGGCTACCCTAGGCCTTGGTATCATAATAAACAAGATATTCATCCAAATGTCCGATCTAACCGGTGGCACTTCAGGATTGATAGGTATTCCCTATCTGACGCTAGGTAGCTTCGCTTTAGATAATGACCTCAGATATTACTATCTCGTCTGGGGGATAGCGGTCCTCCTGCTCATACTATCTTGGAATGTCATCGATTCCCGGGTAGGACGAGCATTGCGAGCGATACACGGAAGTGAGCTAGCGGCGAGCGCTTTAGGAATAGATATCTCCAAACATAAAGTTCAGGTATTCGTCCTGAGCGCAGTATATGCCGCTTTAGCGGGAGCTCTCTATGCTCATTTCATTACCTTCCTCAGTCCAGCTGCCTTTGACTTTCATCTTTCAATTGGACTGGTAACTATGGTTGTCATCGGGGGGATGGCGAGCATTGGAGGATCGATTTTTGGAGCTGCGGCCCTCACTATTCTTCCCCAATATCTGATGGTATTTGAGGATTATGATATCCTGATCTATGGGCTAATCCTCGTTCTCATTATGATCTTTATGCCTCAAGGATTGACCAGAGGAGTCGTGGATCTCGTGAAAAGAAGGATAATAAAGCTTTAATTTAACTGATTAAAAAGGTGATTATATATGCATAAGATAGTTGATCTAAGAAGTGATACTGTTACCCTCCCTACTCCGGAGATGAGAGAGGCGATGAAGAACGCGGAGGTAGGAGATGATGTCTATGGCGAAGATCCTACCATGCGGAGATTACAGGAGGTATCTGCGGAGAAGATCGGGAAAGAAGATGCTATATTTGTGGTATCAGGAACTATGGGGAATCAGGTTGCCTTAAAGACCCATACTCAACCGGGAGATGAGATAATTCTTGAAGAAAACGCTCACATCTATCATTACGAGGTCGCCGCAATGGCGGCTATCTCTGGGGTTCAACCCTCTCTGATAAAGGGAGATAGGGGAGTATTAGTCCCAGAGAGAATTGAGGCGGTTATACGCCCTTCTAACTATCATAGCCCGCGCACTAGGCTGGTATGTATGGAGAATACGCATAACAGAGCGGGCGGAACGGTTACCTCTCCTCAGAGGACTCAGGAGATAGTCGAAGTCGCTAAGAGACATAATCTCAAGGTTCACCTCGATGGAGCGAGGATCTTCAATGCGGCTATCTATTTAGGAGTGGATGTAAAGCAACTTACGAAGGATGCTGATTCTGTTATGTTCTGCCTCTCCAAGGGATTGGGTGCTCCGATAGGCTCGATGCTCGCTGGAAGTAAGGAGTTTATTCAAGAGGCTATGAGAGTGCGTAAGATGTTCGGTGGAGGTATGAGGCAAGCAGGAGTCATCGCCGCCCCAGGATTAGTAGCTTTAGAGAAGATGGTCGATCGCTTAGCGGAAGATCACGAGAACGCTCGTTTCTTAGCCGAGGGATTGACTGAGATCGAGGGAATATCAATAGATATGGATACCGTCCAAACTAATATCATAATCTATGATATCTCTGGATTGGGAATCGGTGCCAGTCAGTTTATAGCAAAGTTAGGAGAACAGCAAGTAAAAGCCTCAATGTTCGGTCCTGAACTGGTGCGGCTGGTTACTCATAAAGATGTAAATAGGGAAGATGTTGATTATGCCCTGCAAGCTGTGAGGAAAGTGGCAAAGGAAGTGCGATGTAAAAGTTAATAGACTTCAGATGGTTTCCTCTCATTAATATTGCTATTTATCAAG
>CAZSTA010000091.1:0-13798 GCA_964609495.1 uncultured bacterium
TTCCCTCTCCCCTCGTGGGAGAGGGCTAGGGTGAGGGGGGGATTTATATCTTGAATCCCCCAGCGAAAAACTAAGAATAACCAATCTTAGACAAGAGAGGATAGCGGATCCCCCTCTATATCCTTTAGCGCCCTCATTTTCATTCTACTTCTATCATAGTCAAATTTACTCCTGTTTAGAAGTAATCCACATCTTAAATGGGCTTCCCAATCTATCGATCACCTTATGACTCAGCTTCTCGATCTTGTCTATATCCTCCTGAGAGAGGGTCCAGTCAGCAGCTCCTATGTTCTCTTTCAACTGACTTATTCTCTTCGCTCCTACTATCGCCGAGGTTATTCCTTTCTGGCACAACAGCCAATTGACCGAGGTTTGCGCCGCGGTCTTATTATACTTAGTGGCTATCTTCTTGATCTCCTCCACTACCTCTAGGCACTTCTGAAAAATTTCCCCTCGAAAGAGCCTATTTTTGGAGCGAATGTCATCCTCCGGCATAACAGTGTCCTTGGTGAACTTCCCAGTAAGAAGCCCCTGAGCCATGGGGCTATAGACAATTACTCCGATATTATTCTCGATGCAGAAGGGAAGGGTATCCTCCTCTATAAACCTCCAGAAGATGTTATAAGGAGGTTGGAGAGATATTATCTCCGCATATTTAAGAGCTTCCTCTAATTGATCCTTCCAAAAGTTGGAGACCCCGATATATCTTATCTTTCCTTGTTCTAGGAGCTTAACCATAGCAGACATCGTCTCCTCCATTGGAACGAACTTAGTAGGCCAATGAACCTGATAGAGATCTACGTAATCCGTCTTTAAACGTTTCAAACTCCCCTCTAGTGCCTCTATAACTTGAGCCTCTCTAAGATGATCATGAGCTACCTTAGTAGCTAATACTACTTCGTCTCTATGTCCTTCTAAAGCTTTACCTACAACGGTCTCGGAATGACTATCAACCCCGTAAGCCTCAGCAGTATCGAAGAAGTTGATCCCCAGATCAAGAGCCTTATGGATCGTCTCGATCGATTCTTCATCCTTTACCTCTCCCCAATCTCTGCCTCCAAATGCCCAGCATCCCAATCCCACAGTAGATATCTCCAGATCAGAATTACCAAGTTTTCGATATTCCATCGGTTATCCTCCCTCAAAACTTAACCTTAAAAGTCTTTATCTCGAATGGTTTAAACTCGATCTCAAATTTATTTCCAGAGAAGTTGATCTCCTCAACATCTTCCTCCAAGCCATTGCTCAACTGAAGGGCGGAGATATCCCATTTAAACTTAAACTCAGCCCCGGCTTTCTCTCCCGCGGTCTCATAAGCTCTCAGCACGATCCCCTCTTCGTCCTTTAACTGAAACCCCTTTAAAGCTGATAGCATAACATTAGGGGGAGATATTTCGAGGAAGCTCATCTCGGAGGGAAGTGAGCCTTTATTCCCCTTCGCTACCCGAACTTGCAGAGGATTGTTGAATTCCATCCCCTCTCTATAGATCAAAGCCCCTCTCCAATCTCCGCGGTGAGGGATCAAGGCATATCTTAAAATATGCTTTACCCCTTTTTCGAAACCAGTATCAGTCTCAGTTCCCTCGATCTTCGTGCATTTCAAGAGCGATATCATCATCACTCCCTCGGTAACGTTGTTGCCTGGTAACCCCCGATTGAGAAGAGCGACCCCGATCTCTCCATCAGTGTAATCAATCCAATTCTGAGCAGGGAACTCCCCCTCCCTTCTCTCCACAACTCCAAAGGGAACTTCATAAAAGATCTTGGCGTTCTCCTTAAGAGCAGTAGGGAAGGCAGATCGATATCTCACCCATTCTTCGTTATTCACTAAAGTTGTCTCGAACTCTACCCGCTTGACCTTGTTATAGATGTGGATATCATTGCGGCGATAGTTATTCTGGAATTGACTGTTGATGGAGAAGGTCGCTCGCACTGCCCCGTGAGTGGTAGAGCCTTGCCCTAAGTAACGATTGGAGAAGATCGCCTCCCACTCCTCGGGCATCGGGAAAGGACGATCGGTAGGAACTGAAGCTCCTCCCTTTAATCTACCATAATATTCCCACAAATCTCCTCGATCCTCCTCCTTGATTATCACATTCCCCAGAGGTTTGCTCTGATCGATAACCTCCCAATTTCCGTCCTTCAAGAGTAAGGAGATGATCTGACCGCCCCATCTATCTAAAGTCAATTTGTAGAATTCATTCTCCATAGTTCCAATATGAACCTCTTGTTCGATCGTGCTCGGAGGCATATCAAACGATGTTTTAACCGTAGTCTCCTCCTGCTTCGTTCGTTCAGTTTGGGGCAGGAAGCGATATACTCGATACCCCAAGGATGGCAGGTCCTCAGCGATGAAGATTATTCTCACCTGCTTTAGCCCACCATTGGGATACCTTCTCTCCTCAACAATCTGATAAGGAATCTCGTTGCCCTCAACATCAACAAGCTTAGCAGTGAACATATTAGGGTCTGATATGCTTATATTTACTTCGGCTACATCGGTTCTCTGCCAAGAGAGCTGATTGAATACCACTAGAGGAATTCCGTCTCCCTCGGTATCTATCGATTCCAAGAGGGAAGCTAAACCGCTCTCCAATCCTTCCTCTCCTTCAAGCTCGGCCAACCTTTGCTGGAAGAGCGCATCATCATAAGCTTTATCCACATGAGACCCACAGATTATATCGTGGAATTGATTGATCAGAGTATATTTCCAGGCGGAATCTAACTTCTGTTGTTCGATAGAAGCTCTATCCTTATCCTTGCTCTCCAAATAAGCGATGGTGGTCATTTTCTCCGCTGTCGTCAACAGATTCTCCAATTCTCTATTCTGATATTTGATCCTCAGGTGGGAGCTATAACACCCTTGAAAGACAGCGTTCATCTCCCCCCTATAGGTGATCAACTTCTCCTCCCTTATCGCCCTGAGGTAATCGGAGGGAACTGCGGCCAATAGCTGAACTTCGGGATGGGCGCGGTTAAACTCCTCCATCATCGGGAATAGATGAGGGGCAGGATGAGAGAAATCATGACCGCTCAAAGCCATTATCTTCTCACAGCTCATATGAGGTTCGAGCATCTCAACTTGCTTCTCCATAAAAGCATCGAACTGAGGCTGATTAGTAGGAATCGGATAGATCATAACATAATGGTAAGGCATCCAATGGCAGAGCAACTTGGTGCCATCTAATCCTTCCCACCAAAAGTCAGCCTTACTCCCCTTCTCCATAACCCTCCCAAATACATAGTAATCGAATCCACCTTGCTTCATAATCTGGGGTATCTGAGGAGTATGACCGAAAACATCGACCATCCAGCCGATATTCGTCTTGATCCCAAATTCTCGCTCGTAGAATCTCTGCCCCATTAGGATCTGACGAAAGAGCGATTCTCCGCTGGGGATATTGACATCGGGCATTATATACATCCCACCAACTAGCTCGATACGACCACTCTTCACCATCTCCTTGAGGAAAGCCTCCTGTTCAGGATATCGCTTAATAAAGGTATCAAGGAGAAAGGCACATTCGAGGCAAAAGATGCTCCTTTCCTCCGATTTCAACATATCGAGAACTTCGATTATGAGATCACAAGTTATGTCTAAGTATCCCTCTATCGATTTCATAAAAGCGACATCATAGTGAAAATGAGGAACTATGTAGATCTTCTTCATCCTTATTTAGACCTCCTAGGTTTGATTGATTCCCGGATACCAGAACTTCTTATCTCCTTTCTCCTTATCTCTAGCGATTACGAGCTTCATCGCCTCGATTCCGATCTCGATGCAAATATCCATACCCTTCGTAGGATCGTAGGTCATATCTGTGGGATGCCAAGGCGATACATCTGATACTGTGCAGATCATCCCCGCCCTTAGCTTGAAGAGATTAGCCATAGTGAAGAGCGTTCCCGCTTCCATCTCTACGTTCAAAGCCCCCATTCGTTTAGCATTTATAAGACGCTGGGGGGCTTCCTCGAGCATATAGCTATTATGGGACATAGAGACCAGCTTTCCCTCTTTAAGGATCTTACCCTCCGAATAAAAGCCATCAACTGAATAAGTTATCCCCACCTCGAAATCGCTCCCTTTTCTCGAGGCGGCTTCGATCAAAGCCAAGACGATCTCGTGATGAGCAAGCGCGGGAAACTCAGGCCAGGCATAGCTTCTGCTGGTGCCATCGACCCTTATCGCTCCCGTAGATATCACAAGATCTCCCTTCTCTATTCCCTCTCCAATCCCCCCGCTCGTTCCAATCCTTATGAAAGTGTGAGCTCCGATATTCGTTATCTCCTCAAGCAATACTGCGGTGGAGGGACCTCCTGCTCCAGTGGAAGCCACACTTACTCGAGTATTTTCTAGTTCACCGGAGGATATAGTATATTCCCTCAATTGCAACACTTTATGAGGGTTGTCGAGAGCAGAAGCTATCCTAGGCACCCTCTCTGGCTCGCCACAAAGGAAGAAATACTCAGCTACATCTCCATAATCCAGCCCAGTTATGATTTGTTTTGCCATATCATCCCTCAAATTTTCTTCTTAAATGCTCTTGTCCGATCTAAGTATATCACAAGTTAGGATAAAATCCAAGTCCTTTTTACAGGATTATAGAGGGTCAGTAAAACTTGACATTTAAACTCGTTTTTCCTATAATACCATTAGAAGCTGAGAATAGGAGGTTATCGAACCTTGAGCGATAGGAAGAAACTTCTTCTGCATATCTGTTGTGCCCCTGATGCGACCTATGTTATATCTGCTCTCAGAGATTATAATCTCACCGGTTATTTCTATAATCCCAATATTTATCCCGAGGAGGAGTATATCCTTCGCCTTCGGGAGATGGAAGGTCTTGCCGAGAAATTGGGAATATCTCTCCATCCTAGTAGCTATGATCCCGAACGATGGTTCGAGTTAACCAAGGGTTTAGAATATGAACCAGAGAGGGGAAGGAGATGCGAAATTTGTTTCAGGATGAGGTTAGAGAGCACCGCAAGGTTAGCTGAGGAAGAGGGATTCGATATCTTCACCACCACCTTGACCATAAGTCCACATAAGGATGCCGAGTTGATAAATAAGATCGGGAGGGAAATAGCGGCAAATCTTAGGGTTGAATTTATGGAGGCGGATTTTAAGAAGAAGGATGGATTTAAGAAGAGCGTCGAGTTGAGCAAGAAGTATGGACTTTATCGTCAGGATTATTGTGGTTGTATCTATAGTAAAAGAGATAGGGAGAAAGCTAAAAGAGGACATCTTAAAATCAAGTAATAGGAGTGCGAATCTAGGTAGGAAATGAGGAAAAAGGAATAAAGCTAGTTTTCCCCTCCCCCTATCCCTCTCCCACGAGGGGAGAGGGAACATCGAGATAAGCTGGCTCTCTTTAAGTTTCCCTTCCTTTGAGGGGAGGATGATTTAGGTAATCCTCCTTGAAACCTTCCTAGAACTACTTAATCTATCCCCAGCACGGAGTTTACATGCTTCCGGTGAGCAAGAGGCTACATAAGAGTAATTTTTGACAGAGCCAGGGACAATCGGGGAGGAAAGCACTTTCCCCCAATGATCTCACCTTCTCAGCGCATTCCTCTTGATTATATCAGAAGCGAAATCACCCCCTCAACTGCTTTTCCAGCTTGAGCGATGGTCTCCGCGATATCACGCGGCCCTTGACAAGCGCCTGCTAAGAATATCCCTTCTACATCAGTTTTAGTAACCCCTAAGTGATCCGATGCTTCATAAAAGCCATCCTCTCCAATTTTGAGTCCTAAGATATCGACTAGCTTTTCGGAATCTTCTCTAGGAGTCATTCCTATAGATAGGACTACAAGATCGTAATTCTCCTTGATTAAATTACCGGTAACCGTATCCTCGTATCGAACCTCGAGTTCTCCAGAGTCCAATTCTCTTATCTCTCCTGGAATACCCCTCACAAAATTTACCTCGCTTTTACATTCCTCATAGAATTTATTGAATAGCTTACTAGCAGGTTGAATATCCATATAGAAGATAGTGATCTCCGCCTCCGGAGATTGATATTTAATGAGCTTTGACATCCTCATCGCGTAGATGCAACACAATCTTGAGCAATAGACATTACCGATATGTTCATCCCTAGAACCTACACATTGAATAAAAGCGACTCTCCTAGGAAGCTCTCCGGTGGAAGGAATTATTATACCTCCCTGATAATAGATTGATTTTTCTGCATCTAAACCAGTTATAACATTGGCATAGCGACCATATCCAAATTGTCCTTTCCTCTCCGCTTTGAAAGGATCGAAGCCAGTAGCTACGATTATCGCTCCGGCTTCCAGCGATAATTCCTCAGCCCCTTGAGAGAAGTCGATTGCCTCCTCGGGACAGGCAGAAGCGCATATCGCACAATCTTCCCCTTTGAAGCGAAGGCATTTATCCCTATCTATCGCGTATACTCTAGGAAGTGCTAAGGGATGAGGAAGATGAATAGCATCCACTGGACAAGCTAGCTCACAGACCCCGCAGGCATTACATCTTTCCTCTAAAACAAATCTAGGGCTTTTCCTTACCTCGATCTTGAAATCTCCAGCTTGTCCACTTAACTTTACAACTTCCGAATCGGTTAGGATCTTGATCTCCCTCTTATTCCCTATATCCACCAACTTCTTATTAACAAGACAAACTGAACAACGATTGCACTTATCAGTAGCTTTACATCCAAAGAAGGCAGAATGTCCTCCGATAGTTGGTTCTCTTTCGATGATATTCACTTCAAAACCATTCTCGGCAAGATGTAGGGCGGAGGATATTCCCGCTATACCACCACCAATTATTAATACGCCTTTATCGGTCAAAGTAAATCCCCCTAATAGATATCCTCATTTCATTGTTTCTCATTATATCATATATATCTTAGCCTTGTCAACAAGTTAGGCAAAAAGCTAACTCATAAACAAAGAGAGCGGAATTACCGCTCTCTTACCGACTTTACAGCTTATCTAAGCTTTAGAATAATCCTACCGTGCGACCATCCTCATCGATATCGACCTTGGTTCCCGCGGGAACTGTGGGTAGTCCGGGCATCGTTCTCATCTCGCCCAGAAGTGGGTAGAGGAAACCTGCTCCCACTGAAGCTCGGACATCGCGGATCGGGATTCGGTAGCCACGAGGCCTGCCTTTAATTTTCGGATCGTGGCTTAGCGAGAGATGAGTCTTAGCCATACATATCGGTAGCTTATCGAAACCAAGCTTGGTGTAGAGCCTGATCTTCCTATTAGCTAAGGTTTCATAATCGACTCCATCAGCCCCGTAGATCTTGGTAGCGATGATCTCGATCTTCTCCTTGATCGGGATATCTAGGGGATAGAGGAACTTGAACTCGCTGGGCTTCTCCGCCGCTTTTACCACTGCTTCAGCTAGCTCCTCTCCTCCAGCGCCACCTTTCGCCCAGACTTCGCTTGGGACTGCATCTTCTGCTCCAGCCTCGATCGCTATCCTTCGGAGCAAATCTACCTCTCTATCAGTATCAGTTGTGAACCTATTGATCGCTATTACCACGGGAACCCCGAAGTAAAGTATATTCTCGATCTGCTTGATTAAGTTCTCAGCTCCCTTCTCCAATCCCTCCAGATTCTCCTTAGTCAGTTCCGGGGGAAGAGGCTTACCAGCCACGACCTTGCCTACTCCCCCATGCATCTTAAGAGCTCTAATCGAGCATACCATCACGACTGCATCAGGAATCAAGCCACTATAACGACATTTTATGTTCATAAATTTCTCTGCTCCGCAGTCAGCTCCAAAGCCACTCTCCGTCACTACATATTCCCCTAACTTAGAGGCGACCAAGTCGGCTAAGATAGAGCTATTACCATGGGCGATGTTGGCGAATGGACCAGCATGAACGAAACAGGGAGTATTCTCCAAAGTCTGAAGGAGGTTAGGCTTTATCGCATCCTTCATAAGAACCGCCATAGCTCCAGCGCACTTAAGATCTTCAGCGGTTACAGCATCTCCATTACGATTAGTTCCAATGACGATCCTTCCCAATCTCTCGCGCAGATCGAAGATATCTGTGGTAAGAGCGAGAATAGCCATAACCTCAGAAGCAACAGTGATATCAAATCCTGTCTCCCGGGGATAGCCATTCTGCCTTCCTCCCAATCCAATTATAATATGGCGAAGAGCTCGGTCACTAACATCGACCACTCGAGGCCAAGTTATGCTTAAAGGCTCGATATTTAATTTGTTACCTTTAAGAATATGGGTGTCGATAAAGGCGGCTAAGAGGTTATGAGCAACTCCTACCGCGTGAGTATCTCCCGTCAAGTGCAGGTTAAAATCCTCCATAGGAACTACCTGAGAATAACCTCCCCCTGCGGCTCCCCCTTTGATTCCGAAGACCGGACCAAGCGATGGTTGACGGATACAAGTTACGGTCTCCCTACCTATCCTGTTCATAGCCATGGATAGCCCGATGGTAGTAACGGTCTTCCCTTCGCCTAACGGAGTAGGGGTGATCGCAGTTACATCGATATATTTAGCGTTAGGTCTGTCCTTCAATCTCTCCAGCACACTTAGAGAGACCTTCGCTTTATATTTGCCATAAAGTTCCATCTCGTCCTCGAGCAGTCCAAGCTCTTGGGCGATCTCGGCGATCGGCCTCATTTTAGCTGCCTGGGCAATTTCTAGATCACTCAGCATTCCTATGATCACTCCTTTTCTATCTAACTGAGATGTGAATTAAAATTTATGGCTGTCAGCAGAGATGAAACTGACAGCCACTCAGCTTTAATTTAACTTATTCCCAAAAGCTCCTTAGCCTTATCAACTGCCGAAGCGGCGTCAGGAGCATAACCATCAGCACCGATCTCATCAGCATAGCTTTGAGTAACAGGAGCACCACCGATCATAGCCTTGACCTGATCACGCACTCCCCCAGCCTCCATAGCCTTCAGGATATCCTTCATCGAGATCATAGTGGTGGTAAGCAGAGCGGACATCGCTATGACATCAGGTTTTTGATTCTTGATGGCATCAATGAACTTATCAGGAGATACATCTACTCCGAGATCGACGACCTCAAAGCCAGCACCCTCCATCATCATCGCCACTAGGTTCTTTCCAATGTCATGGAGGTCTCCCTTAACGGTTCCAATAGCAACCTTTCCGGCTGGCTCCGCTCCAGTCTCAGCGAGAACGGGCTTTAAGAGATCCATTCCTGCGTGCATCGCTCGAGCCGCGATTAGCACCTCAGGAACGTAAAACTCGTTCTTTTTGAACTTCTCTCCTACCACATTCATTCCCGCGATAAGTCCTTCGTTTAGGATCTCCTGAGGATCTATCCTCTCATCGAGAGCTTGTTGAGTTAATTCCTTAACCTTCGCCGCCTTTCCATTGATTAGATTTTCGGCAAGCGCCTTTAGATCTGCCATTTAGGTTTAACCCTCCTTTTTATTATATTATTTACCAGATAAATGAGAACGCATTTTGGGACCGCAATATCCCCAAGATATGGTTAATCCTCAAAATACATATCACCTTTTCTTCGACTCCATAACCTCATATTTATCTTTAAGATCTAATAGTATCTTCTTGCTATCCCTTATACTATCTTGTCCAGCCATCTCAAAGACGATATATTTATCGTATCCTATTTCCACCAGCTTATTTACGAACCCCTCTATATCGATCGTCCCCTCAGCTAAGGAGAGATGATCGTCCTTCTCCCCATAGTTATTGTGCATATGAATACTAATCAGCCTATCTTTTATCACCTCTAAGCAGGGGATCACCTGATCAGGAGCAGCAATATGTAGATGCCCAATATCAAGCAACATCCAGCAGTTATCCTCATTGAGCTTATCCAATAACCCGATTATATCCTCTGCTAACTCCTCATAAGTATTCTCCACGGCGATATTAACTCCGCTTTCTCTGGCAGATTGGGCACATTCCTTGAGAGATTCAATAAGAAATCTCAAGGGATCTTCCTCATTATATCTTGATCTTTGTCGCATTCCAGTATGTATCACAATGAAATCTGCTCCGATATCTCTAGTGAAATCGATCGTTTTGATTATCTGCCTCTTGCTCTCATTCCTAATACCAGAATTGCGACTACAAGGAGCTATATCCCAAAAGGGAGCGTGAACGCTCAGCCTTAGATTGTAGGAGGAGGCGAGTTCCTTAATATACCTCCTTCTCTCCTCGGTGATATCATCTATTTCCATAAGAGAGTATTCACATATAATCTCTATCAGGTCTAAACCTTCCTCAGATATAGCTTTGAAAGAATCCTCCAGAGTTTTGGCGACCGCCGAGCATGCCCCAATTATCATCGATTATTTCTCCTTTCTTTAATAATACATAAGCCAGGCTCAACACCTGACTTATTCAGCTCTCTAAACAAATATCTTGGAGTTAGATGTAATCATATCACAATAGATATGTTGTGTCTATAACGATATTGCTTTTTTAGGTAATATATTGCGATAACATAGAAAAAGTCTCATCATTTAAGTAGCAGACTCCCACACTCTCATTCTTCCTCCCCTTATACGCTCTTCGATATTGGCTCGGAGTTAGGCCCTCCCTCTTCTTAAATACCTTGGTAAAGTAACTCTGATCGCTATATCCTACATCGAAGGCGATTTGCGTTAATTTGCGTTCTGTGTTTCTTAGGAGGTTTTTAGCCACCTCGATCCTCACCCTGGTGAGATAGTCTATGAAGGTCATTCCCAATTCCTCTTTAATGAGATGGCTGAAGTAGTAGGGTGAAAGGTCGATCACCTCCGCAACTTCCTCTAAAGTTAGCTTCTCTGAGTAGTGATCTGCTATATACTTCAAAGCCTCCTTAATCACCTGGCGACTCTCCCTATGCCTCGTTCTATAAACGCTGGAAATGAAACTCTCCATAACCTTGACGATCCAAGCGCACAGTTCCTCTTCGTCCCCTATATGAGCTAGCTCTTGGATATACTCATAGTTCATCCCCAACAGTTCCTCTAAGCTAGCTCCTCCTTCCACCGCGGCTCGGGAGAGGATCACTGATAGTTCTAATAAGCGCGCCTTTAGGACATCGGGTTCCCCATCGGGGCTGAGGAGAACGGAACCAAGCAACTCATTTAATATCTGCCTAGCTCCTGCCTTATCGCCTAACCTGACCCTCTCAATAAGCTTCTTCTCCTTCTCCAAGGGATATATATTACATAAACGACTTCTCTTGTCAGACATAGCTATCTCTCCTCGAATAGGCTAGGTGGGATCTCCTCCCCAGCGATGAGATCGGTCATCGTCTCTCTAGCTCGAACTATATCGATATCTCCGTCGATTATCATCACCTCGGCTGGACGAGGATGGGCATTGTAATTAGAAGCCATAGAGAAGCCATAAGCTCCAGCGTTTAATATCGCTAGATAATCATTGGGTCTAGGAAGGGGAAGCTCCCTATCCTGGGCTAAGAAATCACCAGATTCACAGATAGGACCTACTATCTCTACCTTCTCTACCTTGGAGTCCTCTCTCTTAGTCACTGGCAATATCTTATGATAAGCCTGGTAAAGAGCAGGCCTGATCAAAGCGTTCATTCCTACATTTAGCACAACGAACGTCTTCACCTCAGTTCGCTTTACATATAGGACTTCGGCGACTAGAATCCCCATCTCACCTACGATATATCTCCCAGGTTCGAATATGGGGCGACAACCCAGCTCTCTTAGGATGGGAAGCATAATGTCGGCTAGCTTCGAGGGATCGGCTATCTTCTCACCTTTATATTGGATTCCCAAGCCACCTCCTAGATTTATATACTGGATGTCCATCCCCTCCGCCCGGAGATCTTTCACCAGATTGCTCATCTTATCTATCGTATCAGCGAAGGGACTCAATTCCATGATCTGAGAACCGATATGACAATGGACTCCCGTTATCTCCAGATTATCAAGCTGTTGAACTTTCTTATACTCCTCCACCGCTCTACTTATATCTATCCCAAACTTGCTCTTCTTGAGGGCGGTGGAGATATAGGGATGAGTCCTAGCATCGATGTTAGGATTGACTCGGAAGGCGATCCTAACCTTTTTACCCAGCCCTTCAGCGATCCTATTCAGCCTTATCGCCTCTTCCCCCGAATCGATATTGAACATAAGGATATCAGCTTCGACTCCTGCAGATAGCTCCTCATCGGTCTTACCATTTCCGTTGAATACGATCTTGTTCGGAGGAGTCCCCACCAGCAGAGCTTTATATAGCTCTCCATAGGAAACTACATCCGCTCCGCCTCCAGCTTGAGTTAAAGCTCGACAAACAGCTAAATTGGAATTAGCTTTATAAGCATAACAGATCAAAGGATCGAGTTCGTCAAAAGCCCGATAGAACTCCTGATAGTTGCCAATCAGCTTCTGATGATCGTAGAGAAAAAAGGGAGTCCCAACGATATCAGCGATCTCCTTAATCTCAAATCCCTGACAGCATAACTCATTTTCTTCATAAGTTAGGTTATGAGACATCTATCTGCGCTCCTTCTCTCGAATAAAATTATTCACCCACATGCTGATATACCTTACCATTGCTGATCTTACTTTCGGTGATCAAGCGAAGATAGTCTTCGATCTATCTCCCATTCATCTTACTGCCTCCTAGACATAATAAGTTGGTTAAAGGGCAAGGTATTCCCTCGCCCTCCAACTCCTCTTGATTAGTAGGTTACGGTGAAAGGAACGACGACTTCTTTGCCCTTGTTACCTTCAGTATCCTTGGCAAAGAAAGTGAGATTGTATGTCCCTGCTGGAGCATTATAGGGCACATCTCTCTCCAGCTTATAGACATTCTCTCCAGCGGATTGAAGTACATCCCACATTCCATACTCCTTAACCACGAAGTTAACGGACTTCGCCTCTCCTACTACGTTGCTCAACTTGACGGTTACAGTTAAAGTCGCGCCCGGTCTAGCGCTTGGGGGATCGATGGTGGCTTCAATATCATAAGAGAATTCCGCCATAAAGTTATTCACCTCCTCAATAATTATGATAACTTACTTATCTAACCCCTTTAAGCATTCCTCAAGAGCCATTCTCTAGTCTTCCTTATCAGATCGAGCATAATACCTCTCTCGGTGAAGGTGTGATCTCCTCCTTTGATGATATAAAGCTCGTTATTCTCATTCAAATCCTTAATGATCTCATAACCAGCCTTGCTAACATCCAGGGGAACTGACTCATCACTATCTCCATGAACGATCAAAATTGGAGTTTTGATCTTATTCATAACCTCTGTTGGAACATTGTTATCTATATCATCGAGGAAGCCCTTCTTTAGATACCATCCTTTTCCGACTTGGATTGACTCTCCCGCAAGCAATTTCTTATTTTGCCCCTCATCAACTCCAGCCCTGAAACGTTCCTCCAGAGGTGTTAAAGCTGCGGAATAGAGAACGGCATACTTAACTCTAGGATCAGATGCGGTTACACAGGCAGCTACTCTTCCTCCCATGCTCAAGCCAAGAATCCCTATTCTATTCTTATCTACTCCCTCTTGTGCTTCCAGAAAGTCGAGAGCTTTTATCGCATCGCTTATCTCTCCCGATACGGTCATATCCTCGAAGTTCCCTTCGCTATCTCCTGATCCTCTAAAGTCAATGCGAAGAGCGATAAATCCCGCTGAACACAGATCTCTAGCTACATGCACAAAGAGACGATGATCCTCTACTTTGTTTCCCGTGAAACCATGACACATAAGTATTGCAGGAGCTAATTTACCTCCCTCCAACTTTGGTTTATGCAACATCCCTACTATCTGCTGTCCTTCATTTTGAAAGGTTACAGGGAGCTCCATAAT
>CAZSTA010000092.1:0-10983 GCA_964609495.1 uncultured bacterium
ACCAGAGAGAATATAAAA
Organism: uncultured bacterium; assembly: GCA_964609495.1. Classification (GTDB taxonomy): domain Bacteria; phylum CAZSTA01; class CAZSTA01; order CAZSTA01; family CAZSTA01; genus CAZSTA01. The sequence continues at coordinate 19 of CAZSTA010000092.1, forward strand.
GCTAAGGAGGAGTTATATAAAGAAGCGAAAGATATGACCAGAAGGTTCAGAGAGGTAGCTGATATCTGGACTAGCTGTTACTTTGGTAATAAAGTTCAAGAATACGATAATCTTCTGGTTAATCTTAAAGAGGATGATAGTGAATGGCAGAGGTTAGCTGAGAAGGATTGGTTTAAGAGGGGGGTGGAGATAGGAAGGGAAAGGAGATTTTTCCACTGGGAGTTGGAGTTTCCAGAGGTCTTTTTTGAGGGATCGCAATGGAAGGATAATCCAGGGTTCGATGCGGTTATCGGGAATCCGCCCTATGGTCTTAAGTTTGAAAAATATACCCGCTTATTTATAAATGAACTATATGCGATCCCAAGTAAAAATGATTCTGCTTCGATGTTTATAATTAGAGCATTAGAGTTAGGGCAATCTCAGAAATATATAGGAGTTATAGTCCCTAAACCGATAACCTATGTTAAATCTTGGGAAGATATTAGAAGTGCTCTACTAGATCATAAGATAGAGAAGATAATTGACGTTAGCCGAGCCTTTGAAGATGCGCTTCAAGAGCAGGTTGTATTAATTATCAATAAAGCCAGACCCAATATGCTATTTAGATCCCATATCGGAACTGTTGGAATTGATAAAATATCTATGACATACTCGGTTAGTATGGATAAATTTGACAAGGATATATTTCCAATATGGCTCAATGAAATAAATCGGGTTATATTTGATAAAGTTTGGTCTTGTTCAGATAGACTTTCTAAAGGGATAGGATATAGTTTCGAGGGGCCAGGTTATAATAAATATTTAAAAACTAGAGGACCCGGATATTTGTCCTATAATGGTAGTGATATCGGCAGATATGTTATAAGGAGTTCTCATTATATAGAGGAGGAGCTTATTAAATCTGAGATAGAAAGATATGAAGGAGATAAAATTCTGCTTCAGAGAATAGTTGCTCATGTAGAAAATCCGTTTCCTAGAATCATAATAACAGCGACAATAGATAGAGAAAACGCCTTTACTGTAAATACTTTGACAGATGTTAAACCTATAGGCAAATACTCGGCTTATTACCTGTTATCTATATTCAATTCTATGCTCTTTTCTTGGTATGGCTATAACTTTGTCTATAATAGAGCAATTCGCTCTATGGATCTATATCCAAGCTATCTCGAATTGTTTCCGATAAGGCTAATATCTTTTACTACTCCTGAGAAAGAGCGTAAGAGATTGGTAACTGATTTAGTGGAGCTTTATGAGAAACATATAGGAATTAATAATTATCTTATCCTAGAAAATATAGAGGAAAGATTGGTGAAGAGGTATAAACCAGATTTAGAACTCGTAAAGATGCATAATGCGAATCCACTGAATAGAGATTTTCAAATTCCTGAAAATGCCGTGTGGGAGCAATCCGATGTCATCCATGACTTCCTGGCTTTCCTCGCCGAGCAGATGATCGAAATGAACAAAGTCAAACAGGAGGAGATGAAGGGCTTCCTCAAGTGGCTATCCAGGGAGATAGGGGGTGATATAGATGCTCTATCCAATAAAACTAAGATCAGAAGTTATAACGAATTGACCTTCGCTGAGCTATTAGATATCCTAAAGAGGAATAAAAATAGACTAGCTATCGACCCCTCCTCCAGGAAGTTCCAAGATCGCCTAGAACCGACCTTCAATGAGAGCTTGGAGAAGCTGAATCCCCTAGTGGATAGAATTTCTGCTACTGATAAGTTGATAGATCAGATAGTATATAAACTCTACGGATTAACTGAGGAAGAGATCGCAATCGTGGAAGGCAAGGTATAAAAATATCTGTTCTCTACTTTTGAGCTATTTGACGAATCAACTCGGTCTATGACGATAATTTATCCGAGTAGGAATTCGGATTAAATAAGCTATTATAGAGAGCAAACTTCAAGGAGGTTACGATTAAGAGATGAAAGAAGTTGAGGGACTGAATGACGTTGTCGTAGTTATTGATTTAGAATGTAATGTCCTGTATTGGAATAGGGCAGGTGAAGATCTCTTGGAGTGGAAGGCAGATGAGGTCCTGGGGAGAAAGATATCTGATATCTTTCCCGTCTGGGAGGAGATTCTTCCCTCTGTTTTGGAGACTGACAAGGTCAATGAAGAGATCACAATAGCTAAAAAGAGTGGGGAGGAGTTTATTGCCGATCTCAGCGTCTCTACGCTCCAAGATGGCGATGAAAATCCCTTCGCTTTCTTAGTGATAATTAAGGATATTTCTTCTCGCAGGGAGATAGAGAAACAACTTAGAAAGCTGAAGGAACGAGGAATACTGCTTGATATAGCCACCGCTATCAGTTCTAGCACTAATGTTGAGGAGGTCGCTTTTCACTTTCTAGAGCGCTCTTTAGAGATAACCGATTTCGATCGGGCTACTTTTAATCTCTTCGAGAAAGGAGAATCGGGAAGATTAGAGATTCTGTGGATCGTATCCGTATATGAGCCTAAGACGGGAAGCGTTCAGTTTGTTGGTCATAGAATTGAGCCCGGGCCCGGTTTCCCTATTACAAAGATGTTATTGCAAGAGATGAAAACTCTTCTCTTTCCTGATGCTCCTAATCACCCCGCTCTAAAGGAAACCAGAGTAGAGGGAGCGTTGAGGCAAACAAGAATGAATTATGTGATGGATATTCCGATGATCGTAAGCGATAGATTGATCGGAGTTGTTACCTTCGAGCGAAAGGAGAATCGCGCTTTTAGCGCTAGTGAAATAAATTCCTATGAAACTTCGGTCAGCCAATCGGCGATGATGATCGATAACTTGCGATTATTTGCTGAAACTCAGAAGCAGTTGCAGGAATTGACGGAACTGCGGGGATCACTTGAACAACAAGTAATGGAGAGAACTAGAGAGGTAAGGATTTTTCAACAGTTCGCAGAAAATTCCCTCGATGGAATAATAATGGGAGAGCAGAAGGATGAAGATAAAGTTATAATAAATTATGTTAATCCAGTTTGTTATGAGTTATATGGCTATTCCGCAGAGGAGATAATTGGGAAAAACATCGCTCTGCTTTGGTTTGAGGAAGACGAACCAATTCTTGAGCAGGAAATATTGTCCGGGATCTCGCGAGGTAGTGGTTGGGATGGAGAGATGAAACAGAAACGCAAGGATAGATCTCCTTTCGATGCTCAGATGACTTTCTTTGAAATTGAGGATGAATCGGGAGGCAGGGTTTGGGCGGCTATCGTTAGAGATATCACTATGAGAAAGCGATTGGAGATGGAGAGAGAGGGATTATATCGAGAGATAGTAGAGGCTCAAAGGCGGGTTATTAGAGAGTTATCTACTCCTATCATCCCCGTTGCCGATAATATAATTGTGATGCCTTTGGTTGGGACTATTGATACCGCTCGCTCCCAGCAGATAATGGAGAGTCTGCTTCAAGGGATCAAACAGTATAAAGCTAGGATAGTGATAATTGATATCACCGGAGTGCCAATGGTAGATACCGGAGTGGCCGATCATCTGCTCCAGTCAGCGAAAGCGGCTAGTCTATTGGGTTCTCAAGTGGTTTTGGCAGGAATATCGCCGGAGGTAGCTCAGACGATTGTTCATTTAGGAGTGGATTTGACGGACATTGCTACGAAGAGTGACTTACAGAGCGGTATAGAATATGCCCTGGGGAAGATGGGAAGATATATAGGAACTAGGAAGGATGGTTCTGGCAAGCTCTAGATTATTCATAGATGAACTTCATTAGGGGTATAAATTATGGATATTGAGGAGAGAAAGCAAAGCGCAGTAGAGATGATCTCTGACGATGAGTCCTTAACGGATGAATTGACCGACGATGAAGCCATTGTTTTAAACGATTGGGCTTTCGCCAAAGCCGAGGAGAGAGCGGAAAAGAGTTTGGATCTACCCAGGGGATTCGTCTATTCTGCCCTGGATGATAGAATATCAAAGCTAAAAGTGGTTATGAGGGGGATAAATAAATTAGTCGCTAAGAACAATGAGGGATGCTTGGATAATATCGAACTCATAAAGGGGATTTTAGATATAATAGATGAGCTGGAATAGGAGGCATAGCGAATGAGGAGAAGAAGACTTCTCATCTCAATAGGAATTTTGATCATCCTCTTGCTCATACTCCGAGGTTGCTATCTACAGATACAGGAGAGGAGAAGAGCCGAAGAGGAGCGTGTTATAGAAGCTTATTGGTGCCAGGTATATTTTGGCCCAACCGAATCAGGTGATGAGAATGGCTTAGATAATAAATTGACAGAATTGATCTCCCAAGCGGAGAGGAGTGTTCAATCTGCCTTCTATGACCTGGATTTACAGAATGTAACGGATGCTCTATTAGATGATTATGAAAGAGGAGTCGAGGTTGGATTGGTGACCGATTCGGATAATATCACTTCTCAGATCGAAGAGCTTAGGGAGGCAGGGATTAAGGTGGTGGAGGATGAGCGCGGGGCTATTATGCACGATAAATTCTGCATAGTAGATGAAAGATATGTATGGACTGGATCATTTAACGTTACCGAGAATGGAGCTTATAAGAACGATAATAACGTTGTCCTCATAGATTCTGAGGAGTTAGCCCAAAACTTCCTAGCGGAGTTCGCGGAGATGTATAAAGATAAGGAGTTTGGTTCTACTTCTCCGAATAATACGAATAATCCTGAATTAACGATCTCTGGTTTCGAGGTTGAAACCTACTTCTCCCCTGAGGATAAACCTCAAGAAGTCATCCTAGAGGAATTGGAGAAAGCTGAGAAGAACATCTATTTCGCTGCCTTCTCCTTCACTGATGATGAGATTGGGGATTTGATGATAGAGAAACATAAAGAGGGGATAGAGATATCAGGGATATTCGAGAAGAGACAGATCAGCCGCTACTCAGAATATAAGAAGATGGAGGGAGAGGGGATGGATGTTTACTTAGATGCAAACAAATACATAATGCATCATAAGTTCATCATAATAGATGAAGAGGTGGTAATTACTGGTTCTTATAACTTCACCACCAGTGCTAAAAGCAGGAACGATGAGAATTTATTGATAATTCATGATCCTAAGATAGCTAAGATCTACTATAAGGAATTTTTGAGGTTAAGAGAATCTGCTAAATCGGCCGAGGATTAAGTAGTTTCAAAGAAGTTTCTGGCTATTTTGTGAGACGTTCAAGATCAGGCATTGAACTCACCTTAAACCACCCTCCCCTAACCCCTCCCATCGAGGGAGGGGAAATAAAAAGAGAGGGATAGGGTGGGGGAGAATTATAATATGTATCACATACAGTTAAAAGCTATAGTTCGTCTAGCCGTTACCTATCTTAAGGGGTCCATTCTGCACGTAGATATAATTTGTAAGTGCCGTCCTTGAACAAAGTTAAGGTCGTATCTCCAGACAGATTTGAAATATCCTCGAGAAAGTGGATGCCGATGAGGTCATCTTCGTTCAGCAATGCCCATCTATCCTGATCCAATTGTTTTGCAACTGCACGGGTTATTTCAAACAGAATTTCGCCCCATGATTTAGGCAATGGCTTATTAGCAGGTATCTCATATTTATAGAGTATATCCGAGGAATACATTTTAACTATACCCATTGACGCCGACTTACCGGGAAACCCTATATCTTCTTCCATCCCGATAGCCATTATCGTAGATTCCTTTCGGGGTAGACCAAAGATACTGAAGTCAAAGATCGAGAAATTGTCTGAAAACGTATCCCCCTCCTCGACACCGCTATGGACTCCCCTTGAGCCTATTCCATACGACCACCCTCCGCTAGAATCACGACCGTTAATGATGAGAAAGATCAGATATGGTTCGTCAGAGAACGCTTCATTTTGATCGATGCATGTGAATCCGGTGAACCTCACCTTTAGCTTTTCTATCGGTATCTGCCTTGGAGATGATTTTACCTGACAAGGATTGAGCACCGTAAGGCTAACCGCCTTTGGCATAGGCCAACCTGGATGTTTTACACTCCAATCATCTAAAGCTAGGGCAGCCTGTTCGAGCAATTCTGAGTTGATCCTAAGGACGAGCTTATTTGGGGCGGCTTGTTCCTTAACATAGTTGAAACCGGTCAGCTTCCGACCGCAGTATTTCATCTCCACGACTACGCCCATTTGGAAGCGCGTGCCTAGGATAGTAATTAACTCACCTGGTTTAAGCTTGCCAGTTACTGAAGTTATATTAGGGACTACCGCTGGGGCTCGTTTTAGGACGATGCGGTTCGATTCCCGTTGGTTACCGTTAACTACGCTTACCACTACTTTGCTGTTAGCCACTGTTGGCATGAATATCTTTGGCGAAAGTGTATCTGGAAGTCGAATCCTGAGTTCGGTCGGCTTATATGAATGAGGTGTCACTACGTATGCGTAGTGAACCTTTGTGTCAATACTGCTAAGCGGTTCAGTTGGCTTCAGCTCGTAAAAATAGACTCGTGCCCCCTGCTGAAAGTTATGACCATTTACCACCATCACATCGCATACCTTAAGTGGCTCCGGTTTGATAGTGGTTATCTTCGGTATCCCTTTAGCTGGTGCTGGGATGACTTTAAGCTCTTTCTTATTCGATTCTTTCTTGGTCTGCGGATCTCTGATCCAGACCACCAGTGTCTTTGGCGACTTAAAGAATTTCGGTGGTACATACACTTCTACTGGTATAGCACGCTCAAGCTCTTCGGCACCCGTTTTTCCCTTTTCGCTAATCAACACCCTATAATGTGGCAGAAAAATCTCGCTACATTTTATCTTAAGCAAAAGGCCGCGATGTTGTGTTGGTACTTTATCGGGTGTGATCGAAATAATTTTAGGGAATGGGAATTCATAATCAATTTCTTCAAATTTAGCCGCAAGCGAGTCCGGTCCGCTTTTACCCTTCGCTTGACCAATCCAAGCTTCAATCATTGCTAAGGATGGCACAGCCTCGGGCTGACCGATCTGTTCGGCAAGCTCTATTAGTTGTCCTTGTAGTTCAGTTGGATCCTCGATGCTTGCTAGCTCTGTTACTGATTCTATGCCGGCTTCTGATAGAAACTCCACTTCGTCTGGTCCGAGGCCTTCAATATTCGTCAGCTCAGCCTTCAACGCAAGCTCTTTTAACTCCTCTTTAGGAAGACCTGTTTCTGTAGATAAAGCGTCTAAGTCTTCTTTCGAACGTAACTCAGGAAGTAGTTCTTCGAAGGTATAGATCCCGGCCGTGCTTAACTCTCTTGGAACTTCTGCTAGCAAAATTTCTTCTACCAGCTCTTCTCTAGCTATTATGTCTATGGTACTACTAGTTTCGTTGTTCTCCTCATCGCTTTCGTTGATAACGTTCTCTGGATCAGCAAGCACAGTGACAATATGTTCGCCAGCTGGTCGCATCCTGGCAGTGAAATCGACCTCTTCTGCCTCTCCTGGCTCGATATATTCGATGACAGTGTGATTTAATGCAGTATAGCCGAACTCGGTGCTCTCATCGGTAATGATAACTAAGATTTGTTCGGCTGGCACTGCGCTTAAATTCTTAACGATTACTGTTATAACCGCCTCTTCATTTTCATACGGCTGTTCTGGGCTGAATGCGATGTCTTCGATCATCAAATCAGGTAATTCTTCAGGTAATTCCTCTGGAAACTCCCCCGGTAGAACTGCAATATCTCTAGTTAATTCATTGTTCTCTTCGTTAAGTTCCATAATTTGGTTCTCTGGATCGATAAGCGCAGTTATGATATGTTCGCCGGGATCTTGTGCTGTGACAGTGATCTCAACCTCTTCTGCCTGGTCCGGTTCAAGGTATCCGATACTCGCTTCACCTAAGAAGTGTTCCTCATCAGTTAAGAAGATCACCGGGATCCCTTCAATCGAAGCTTCGCCAACGTTTCTGACTAGCGCAATTAGCGTCATTTCTTCGCCCTCATACGGCCTTTCAGAGCTGAAGATAAGTTCTTCGATCAACAAATCGGATAACTCCTCTTCTGGATAATATTCCGGAGGCATTACAATCAATACCCTCTCCATACGATTGTTCTCTTCATTGACTTCTCTGATTCGGTTCTCTGGATCGTCGATCTCTCTTACGATCTGTTCGCCTTGGTCTTGGGCTGTGACAAAGATCTCGACCTCTTCTATCTGGTCCGGTTCAAGGTATTCGATACCTGCTTCACCTAAGAAGTGTTCCTCATCAGCCAAGAAGATCACCGGGATCCCTTCAACTGGCGCCTCGCTAACGTTTCTGACTAGCGCGACCATCATCATTTCTTCGCCCTCATACGGCCTTTCAGAGCTGAAGATAAGCTCCTCAATCACCAGATCAGGAAGTTCGCCAAAAGGTTCTTCTTCTGTTGGAACAGGATAGGTTATCTCAAGCACACCTTCTGCCTCGCCAGGACCTAGATTAACGAAGATCGCGCGCCATTCAATGCCTCTCTCCAAAAGTTCCTCGGTTATCCAGAATTCTATAATTAATGGACTGGGGCCTTCCCTTTGAGCATACACCTCGCCAGCAGGGTCTTGAAGCATCAAAACAGCCTCTTCGGCTGGACCGCCCCATTCTGCAATCAGGGTGATCATACCGACAGAATGAACGGCAAACTCAAAGGAGATCTCCTCTTCCGGACCAATATAAAACTTATGGGTTCCGGTTTCAACTTGAGCGGCGACTATTCCATACAGTGATAGAAATAAGGTCGCGCTCATAACTATTACGAAATAAATCTTTGATTTGTTCAGAAACATTCTCATCATCTCCTCAATTTTATTAGATTCTGTCGAAAATCGATCCCCCCTATATTTTCACAGATTTATTCGGTTATGATTTGCATAACCGAATAATACAAAGATCTACTATTAATAAGAATTTTTGCAGGATTTGTTACATATATTCTCCTCTATCCCAAGATCCGCTTGGAAACTGTATTATGCGGAGCATAATTGCGAAGCTATAACTTTATAAGAACGCTGGATAACTTTATAGAGATATGCAAGCGGGTAACTCACTACAATCGCCGTCAAAAGTAGTATTCCTAAAAGTGGATATAACGTAAGTTATCGCTCTCCTCTCTTCCAAACCTTTATGACTCTTTAAGAAAAAGAGTGATAATGAGATTGGAGATGATTACATGACTCAATTTCAACAAATCTAGTCGCCGATCATACTCGACTTTCATTTTCTATTTCGGATTCACCAATATCTCTGGTTTTATCTACCTGCCTGCTAATTGGACCTCTCTAATTCTTATATAGGGAAGCACCATACCAGGTTCGTATCGAGCCTCCTTGGAGATCGCATCGATATTAGGAAGTATCTCCAACAAATTCGAGCCGATCATCGTTCCCTTCACCGGCTTAGTCAACTCTCCATTCTCTATCTGAATTCCATAATCGATCATCGCGCTGATATTGCCCGTGATCCGATCAGCCAGAGGGAAGGATTCGATGTAGATTCCATCCTTGACCTCGGCTAGGAGGTCCTTAAAAGACGCCTCCCCTAATTGATATTGGATATTAGAGGGAGCTACGCCTACGGGAGATTTATAGGAAGCTCGAGCCGCACAGGCGTTATTTTCCAGTCCCATTCTAGCGGCCGTATAGGAATTTTGGAGATAATTCTTCAATACTCCCTGCTCAAGGATGGGGAATCGTTTCTTGGGAACTCCCTCGGCATCGACTGGCGAGGACATAAATCCGCCCTCTACAGTTCCATCGCTCACTAGAGTCAACTTATCGGAGGCAACCCTCTCATTCAGTTTACCAGCTAGACAACTACGATCATAGATGATATCCCTTGCGCCGGCCAGGTAACACAGCCCGAAGGCGAGATCCCAAGCGGCGTTAGGATCAAGCAAGAGGCTACAGACTCTTGTCTTAGCTTGTTCTGCTCCTAATAACTTCTTTGCCTTCTCTACCGCAGTCTCTGCGACTCCCTCCAGCTCAAAATCGTCCAAGCGACGGGCTATATCGAATTCGAATCCAGAGCCAACGTTATCTACTGATTCCTTTAGCACCACCATCAGATAAGAGGATAAACTAGTCGATCTTCCCGAGGTGTCCACTCCTAGGCTATTAGCTATCGTGTAATAATGAGGACCGCTTATGCTCACCGCTCCACTTAGCGCCGCGTTAGGAGTAAGCTCAATCGCCTTCCCGATCATACTCTCAGCCATCTTCGCCGCTGCTGCGACGCTCATCCCCTCCAACTTTTCGTCATATAGTCCCTCTACTTTTTTGAATTCGAGTGGAGAAGGGAGAGAGACGAAATGAGGATCTGGTTGAGCCGCGATAGCTAGTTTAGCCGCTTTAGTCGCTCCCTCAGCTACCGCCTCCTCGTCCAACTGCATCGTGTAAGCAAAACCCATTCCTCCTTGGTGGTAGGCTCTTATTGACAAGCCCGCATCCATTACCGTTCTGATATTATGGATATGTTGTCCACTTATATCCACCTGAATGGAGCGAGAGGTAGCACTGTAAGCCTCTGCTTGTTCTGCGCCTGCCTTTATAGCTAATTCCACTCCTCTTTTAGCCAACTCAGATAATTTCTTTTCGGTAATCATTACTATTCTCCTCTCCTATATTATGATAACAAGAAGTTGTTCTCTAAGTATATTATATGTATTTAGTCATAAAAAGTCAAGGATAATCCTCACAAATCTATTTGCTCTCTTGACCATTATGTCAAAATCAGCTATAATATATTCAATAAGTAACCGATTCGTTTTTAATAAATACCAGGAGGCAATACTTATGAAGAGAAGTAAACTGTTTATCCTTATTGCTGTTATATGTTTAGCAGTAGCGATGGCTTTTCCTGTTAAAGCAGCCCAGGAATCTGAACCTAATGATAAGAAGGAAGAGGCTAATGAGTTGAAAGTAGGAGAGGAAGTATCAGGTTATTTCCATCCTGAAGGCGATTGGGATTGGTATAAGATAGTGATTACTGATTCGGGGAGGACGCTTATTCAGGTTGATCTTAGCGGGGTGTCTGGGGTTG
>CAZSTA010000092.1:11083-13735 GCA_964609495.1 uncultured bacterium
TGGGAGTAGAGCAAGGGGATTATTATATCGCCGTATGGGGTGGTGGAGCTAATACCGATGTTCCCTATAAACTGATAGTCAAGAAGATCGGAGCTTGGGAGGAGGGGAGCGAGTTTGAGCCTAATGATAGGGAGGAAGAGGCTAATGAGTTGAAGATAGGAGATACGGTATCGGGTTACTTCTATCCTGAAGGCGATTGGGATTGGTATAGGATAGCGATCACTGATTCGGGGAGGACGCTTATTCAGGTTGATCTTAGCGGGGTGTCTGGGGTTGATTCTGAGTTAAAGGTATTGGATTCCGAGGGTAGGGACTATAAGTTTATTGATGACAAGGAAGAAGGAGAGGGTGAATCGATTCTCAATTTGGGAGTAGAGCAAGGGGATTATTATATCGCCGTATGGGGTGGTGGAGCTAATACCGATGTTCCCTATAGGCTGATAGTTAAGAAGATCGGAGCTTGGGAAGACACTATGGAGTTTGAACCAAATGATGAGGAAGAGCAAGCTAACGAGGTGATATTGGATAATGATATCACCGCTTATATAAATGAAAGCGATCGGGACTGGTATCGCTTCACCATACCTGAAGGTGGAAAGGATGTATTCGTCATCTATGTCTCTGCGACTCAGCCATCAGAGGAAATTAATTTCAGACTTGACCTTCTTGATGCTGGTGGCGAGAGAATCAAGGAAATGGATATCGCCGGCAGAGGGGAACCAGAGACTCTAGTTCTGTTGATGATGCCTTCAGGTGATTACCTGCTCAGGGTTGATTGTGGAGGAGTTAAAGAGTGGAGCGAATATAAGTTGCATATAGGCTCTATAATGGGGCTTCCCGCTACTAAGGGGGAGGTAAAGGCGGCTCTCAAGAAAGCCCTAGATTTTCTAGCTAAAACGCAGAATGAGGATGGCTCATGGGAAGGAGAAAACTCCACCGCAAATACCGGTCTGGCACTTATGGCTCTTATTGGAGGAGAATGCGCAGAAACCGATTATTCAGCGCAGATCGAATCTGCCCTCAATTATCTAAAAGCTGGTTATCAACCATCCACCGAGTTTGAGGCAGGATCGGAGGAGACTCTTAAGGAGGGCGGTCTATTAGCTAGAGAGGATATGATGTATGCCCATGCGATAGCCACTATTGCGCTAGCTGAAGCTTATGCTCACTTAGAGGATGAAGCTCTGAGACCTATCCTTCAAGATGCAGTGGATCTTATCGTTCGTAGTCAGAATACGGAGCATAAACCCGAGGGATTAGGGGGTCCTATTAATAAGGATTCCGAACATTATGGTGGCTGGAGATATGAGCCCGATAGCACCGATAGTGACCTTTCTGTAACCGGCTGGCAGATAGTCGCTTTAACCGTTGCAAAAAGTGCTGGAATATCTATTCCCGATTGGGTTATGCCGGTCGCGGTTACTTATGTTAAGAGTTGTTACAATGAGGAGAAAGGGAGCTTTGGTTATCAAGGACCGGGAGAGGGAAACGCTCGCGCTGGAATGGGAGTGTTATCGCTTCAGCTAGCTGGACAACAAGATGATCCTATGGTTAAGGCAGGGATAGAATATATGTTCAAATATCCTCCGGTGTGGGAGGAGGAAGAGGAGGGAAGTTATCCCTTCTACTATTGGTATTATGCCACCAGAGCGATGTATGAGGCTGGGGCAAAGACGTGGAATATTTGGAATAGCTGGTTATGTCGCTTCCTCATCGAACATCAAAACGAGGATGGCTCGTGGGATCTGGCTGAGAGTGAGGAGAATCTTGGCTCCGCTTATGGCACATCTTTAGCTGCACTTATGCTGGAGCTTTGCTGTGGTACCGCTCCTATCTATCTACGGCAAGGGGGAACTCTCCTAGTGGAGCTTAGGGAGGAGGAAACAGGGGAGAAGATATCCAGAAATAATGTCGAGCTTATCTTGGATGCTTCCTCCAGTATGCTGACTAAGATAGGGGATAAGACTAAGCTCGAGATCGCTAAAGAAGTTCTCATCTTCGTCATACAGAAACTACCCCAGGATATAAATGTGGGACTGCGAGTCTATGGAAGCGATGCCACGAAGAGATGTGAGGATAGCATCCTCCTAGTTCCTGTCTCTCCTCTAAATCGAGATGAGCTTATCAGCAAAATAAATTCTATCCAAGCCAAAGGATGGACACCGATAGCTTACTCCCTACAACAAGCTAAAGATGATCTTAGAGATTTAACGGGAGATAAGTTAATAGCTCTGGTATCGGATGGGATGGAGACCTGCGAGGGAGATCCAACTGCGGTAGCCAAAAGTATGATCGAAGAGGGTATAGATGTGATCATCCACGTGGTAGGTTTCGATATAGGGGATACAAGAACGCGAAGACAGTTGGAATCTATAGCTCAGGCAACAGGAGGAGACTACTACGATGCTAGAGGAGCGGAGGATTTGCAAAGGGCGCTACCTCAGACGCTGGAGATAGGGATAAGAGTGTATGACGAGAGTGGCGAGTTAGTGGCGTCAGGAAGAATAGACGAAGGATTAGAGCTTTTGCCAGGGAAGTATAGAGTGGTGGTGAAGGTGAAGCCAGAGATAGAGATCAAGGAAGTGGAGATCAAGGAGGGAGAGAAGTTGATTATAACCTTGATGCGCTCTGGGGAAGAGTGGAAGGTGAAGA
>CAZSTA010000093.1:0-13514 GCA_964609495.1 uncultured bacterium
GAGATGAAGGGGAAAATAGATATTCGTATCCGAGATGGATAAATTCTGAATAAAGGGAGTCGGTTCATAGCTACTATGAGCAGTAATGATTTAATCCCGCCCGATAGAATCCGTAACTTCTCCATTATCGCCCATATCGATCATGGCAAATCTACCTTAGCTGATCGTATCTTGGAGCTTACCCACGCCTTATCCTCTAGGGAGATGGTGGATCAGGTGCTAGATAATATGGAGCTGGAGAGGGAACGAGGGATAACTATCAAGGCTAAAGCGGTTCGTATCAGATACAAAGCCAGGAATGGCAAGGAATATATCCTTAATCTGATAGATACCCCTGGTCATGTGGATTTCTCTTACGAGGTTTCTCATAGCCTCAAAGCTTGTGAAGGAGTGCTTCTAGTTATAGATGCCTCCCAGGGAGTGGAGGCTCAGACGGTAGCTAATACCTATTTAGCCTTGGAAAGCGATCTGGAGATCATACCAGTCATAAATAAGATCGATCTCATAAACGCTAATATCCCTAAAGTCCAGGCTCAGATCGATAAATTTTTAGGATTAGGTTCAGATGAAACTTTATTTATAAGCGCTAAAGAGGGAACAGGTATCGAGGATGTTTTAGAAGCAGTGATAAATAGGATTCCTCCCCCTACTGGATCGTCAGATCTCCCTCTTCGCGCCCTGATCTTCGACTCTCAATTCGATTCGTATAAGGGAATCGTGCTTCATATAAGGGTGATGGAGGGAAGGATACGCGAGGGGATGAATATCAAGATGATGGCTGGAGGGAAGACCTTCGAGGTGGTAGAGGTGGGGGTCTTCACTCCCACGATGGTGCCAGGAGAGGAGTTGAGAGCTGGTGAGGTCGGATATGTCGCCGCTAGCATCAAAAATGTCAAGGACTCCAGAGTAGGTGATACGATAACTGAGGCCGATCATCCTGCTGAGAAGCCGCTTCCTGGCTATAAGGAAGCTAAGCCAATGGTCTTCGCTGGTCTCTATCCCATAGAATCTACTGGTTATGAACCCTTGCGAGAGGCGATCGAGAAATTAAGCCTTAACGACACCTCCTTTGTCTATGAGGTGGAATCATCCTCAGCTTTAGGATTCGGCTTCCGATGTGGTTTTCTGGGACTACTACATATGGAGATCGTCCAAGAGAGGCTGGAGAGAGAGTATGGATTATCCTTGATCGTAACTACCCCCAGTGTGATATATAGGATAACTAAAACCTCAGGAGAAGTAATTGAGATAGACAATCCCGCCAATTTCCCCGATGATCCAAGTGAGATTCAGAAGATAGAGGAGCCGTATATCCTAGCTAGTATTATGACCCCCAGCGAATACGTGGGAAATATCATGCAACTTGCTAAGGAAAAGCGGGGAATCTATAAGAGTATGGAGTATATAGATGAAAATACGGTTATATTATCTTATGAACTACCTTTAGGGGAGATAGTTTTGGATTTCTATGATAAGCTCAAATCTCGCTCCCGAGGATACGCCTCCTTCGATTATGAATATATCGGATATCGGCAGGGGAATCTCGTTAAGCTCGATATATTGGTCAAAGGAGAGCCAGTTGATGCCCTCTCCTGTATCATTCACAAAGATAAAGCTTATGAACGAGGAAGGCAGTTAGCAGAGAGATTGAAGAAACTTATCCCCAGACATATGTTCGAGATACCGATCCAAGCGACCATTGGGCAAAGGATAATAGCTAGGGAGACGATCAGAGCATATAGGAAGAACGTAACTGCTAAATGCTACGGAGGAGATATCACCCGTAAGAGGAAGCTATTGGAGAAGCAGAAGGAGGGCAAGAAGCGGATGAAACAAGTGGGTATGGTGGAGATTCCACAGGAGGCCTTTCTAGCGGTATTGAAGGTGGAGGAGTAAGAAAAATTCTCGAATATCCCCTTGACAAATTCCCAACTTTATGCTATAATATAGCTCGATCGGGAGACATGATCTGCTTAGATTGAAGCCCATATACGAAGTATAGACTTAATTGGGGAGTCGTCTAGCGGTAGGACAGCAGACTCTGGATCTGTCGGCGGAGGTTCGATCCCTCCCTCCCCAGCCATATTGAATAAGATAAATGGCGCTATCGTCTAGGGGCCTAGGACAGGTGGTTCTCAGCCATCAGACCGGGGTTCGACTCCCCGTAGCGCTACCATTGAATATGATGTGAGGGGATGAGAGATGGGGTAATCTCTTATCCCCTTTCTGTTAGTGCTGGAAGGAGGATACCGATGGCTGAAGATAAAGAGAAGTTAGTTTTAATAGATGGCCATGCTATGGCCTATCAAGCCTTTTTTGCCCTCCCCCAAGATATAAGCACCTCCCAAGGACAGATGACTAACGCGGTATATGGATTTACTCGGATGTTGCTCAAGATCCTGAAGGAGGAGAAGCCCGATTATATTGCGGTAGCCTTCGATAAAGGGGGTCGTCCTACCTTTCGGCACGATAAATTCGCTGATTATAAAGCACATAGAGATAGGATGCCCGCTGAGATGAGGGATCAGTTGCCACTGATTCAAGATATACTCTCCGCACTCAAGATCCCTATCTATGAGATGGAAGAGTATGAAGCGGATGATATATTGGGAACTCTCGCTAAGCAGGCCGAGAAAAAGGGGATTGAAACCATAATCGCCACTCCCGATAAGGACGCTCTTCAGCTCGTTTCTCCTCTGATTAAGGTTCTTACTAATCGAAGGAGGATCGGAGAGACCTTCACCTATGATGAGAAGGCGATCGAGGAACGTTACGGGATCAAGCCTAAGCAGATGGTTGACCTTATCAGTTTAACTGGCGATACTTCGGATAACATCCCCGGGGTCCCAGGAATCGGAGATAAGACCGCGGGTTCTCTTCTCCAAAAGTTTGGAGATTTGGAGAATCTCCTCTCTAATATAAATCTAGTTCCAGGAGCTAAGAGACGACAGAACTTACGCGAATATTCCGATCGAGCTATTGAAAATAGAGAGCTGGTGACCTTACTCATCGATCTGCCCCTCGAATTAGCTCTCGACAAATGTCGTTTAACACCCTTTGATAAGGAGGAGGTCATAAGTCTATTCTCAAGATTGGAGTTTGCAAGCCTCTTGGATATTTTATCTATAGATGCTGGGGAAAAAGGGAATTATATATCTATAACTTCTGAAGAGGATTTCCAGCGGCTGAAGGAGAAACTCGAATCCTCTTCAGGCTTCACAGTCGATACGGAGGCGACCTCCTCCGATCCGATGCAGGCTGAGTTAGTGGGGATATCCTGCGCAGTCAAACCTGGCGAGGCGAACTATATACCTCTTGGACATAGATACTTAGGAGCTCCGAAACAGTTGGATATGGATTTCGTCCTAAGTGAATTGAAGCCCATACTAGAGGATGAGAATAAGCCTAAGTGGGGTCAGAATATCAAATATGATCTGATATTATTAAAGCGTTATGGCTTAGAAGCAAAGGGGATAGAATTCGACACTATGATCGCCTCCTACCTGCTCAATCCCTCTAAAACTAGACATAACTTGGAGAATATAGCTTTAGAATATCTGGAGTATAATAAGCTGACTTATAAGGAGGTAGTAGGCAAGGGAGCTAAAGCTTTTAGCTTCGATATGATCGATGTTAAGAGGGCAACCGAATACTCTGGTGAGGATGCCGATATTACTCTCCGCCTCAAATCTATTCTTGAAGAGAGGTTAAGGAGAGCAGAATTATTTGGATTATTTCAAGATGTTGAGATCCCCCTGATACCGATATTAGTAGCTATGGAGATGTGGGGGGTTAAGATAGATGTAGAATATCTCCATAAGATGTCCTCCGAGCTGAAAAGGGAAATGCAAGGGTTGGAGAAGGAGATATATGAGTTGGCTGGCGGGGAGTTCAACATCAATTCCCCTAAGCAGTTGAGCGATATTATCTTCGAAAAGTTGAAGTTGCCCAAACAAAGAAGGACTAAGACTGGCTATTCAACTGGTTCTGATGTTCTGGAATCGCTGATAGCTCAGGGAATCGATGATCCAAAGCTTGCCGATAGGATCGTGATCCTCCCTAAGATATTAGAGATGCGTCAATTGACGAAATTAAAGAACACCTATATCGATGCTCTGCCAAAATTGATCAATCCTAAAACGGGGAGAATACATACCTCGTTCAACCAGACCGTGACCTCCACGGGACGATTATCATCAAGCGATCCCAATTTACAGAATATCCCGATCAGGAGCGAACTAGGGCAGGAGATAAGACGGGCTTTCATCCCTGCCGAGGGATGTAAATTGATGTCCGCCGATTACTCTCAGATAGAGCTACGTATCCTGGCTCATATCTCTGGTGATGCTAGTCTTATCTCCGCCTTCCACAGAGGGGAGGATATCCATACTCACACCGCGATGGAGATCTTTGGGGTCTCTCCCGAAGAGGTAAACCCGCTTATGAGACGAATGGCTAAGATCGTAAACTTCGGGGTGATCTACGGGATGAGTCCCTATGGCCTAGCGAAGAGGCTTATGATCGGGGTCGCCCAAGCCTCCAAATATATAGAGAATTACTTTGCCAGATATGGCGGAGTTAGAGATTACATAGAGACCATAAAAGAGGAAGCAAGACAGAAGGGATATGTCACCACACTTCTTAACAGACGACGCTATATTCCTGATATAAAGAGTAAAAGTGTTAATATCCGTCTCTTCGCGGAGAGAACTGCGATCAACACCCCGATTCAGGGTAGTGCCGCCGATATGATCAAGCTGGCTATGATCAGGATATTCGAGCGGCTGAAGGAGGAGAATTTAGAGACTAAGATGATCCTGCAAGTTCATGATGAGCTGATATTCGAGGTGCCAGAGAAGGAGCTGGAGAAGTTAGAAGCTCTAGTTAAAAGCGAGATGGAGTCTGCGATGACGCTCAACATCCCTATAAAAGTTGATATTAATATAGGGGATAATTGGCTAGATGCTAAATAGAGAATTAGGTGATTCTCGTTCTTCGCTAGTGAGTTCGAGATAATTTTCCCCCTCACCCTTAAAAGGTAACTTTTGCTTCAAATAGGACTCAAGGTTAAAAAGTTACCTTTTATCCCTCTCCCACGAGGGGAGAGGGGATTCTTGAGACCTGCGATTCCTTTTATTTCCCCCTCCCTCGATGGGAGGGGTTAGGGGAGGGTGATTTAAACAACAATTCTCCCTGAAACTACTTAAATCACAAGACCACCTCTTCAGTTAATAATACTTTGCCATCAGGAGTAGCAAATACGATTATCGAGTCTCCTGTTAAATCTCCCTTCTCAACTACGACCATCTGATAAAAGCTGGTGAACGCTTGGCTGACCATAGCATCCTTCGAAGGAGAACCCACCTTTACCGTTATCCACAAGCCATTTTGCTCTCGTTTAACATCCTGAATCTCAATGCTATATCCACCAGTTGGTTTTCTACCTCTAAGAGCCAATATAACAAATTGAGTGTTGAAATCGACAGCGCTAAGATCTTTACTAACGGACATCGTCCCGACTGTTCCAGCAAAATCTGCTTGATCAGTTATGATCTTGAAGGCTAAATCTCCCATATATCCTGATTGGGCGCCTTTATCCATAACCTTAAATTCCTTAGGGATCTTTTCCTCGGGAACTTGTTTAGGAGGACAACCGCTGAAGATCAAAGCCCCGGCTATTAAAATCAATAGGATACTCACCTTCATTTGATCACTCCTTCCTTAATATAAAATTAGGATAGGTGGGTGAAAAAAACACCCACCCTCTTAAACTCTAGGCAAGCAATGCCTTAAACAGGCTCTTGAGCCCCAGAGCTAGCATACCCGCGTAAGCGAAGAACATTTCCCACGAGCTTGAGCAGGTGCCTCCATTGCCGCCGTTAGAAGGCGGTGGCTTGGCTTCTTTTACCGCTTCATAGGCATTCAACAAGCCAGCTCCGAACTGGTATATATCGCCGAGATCAGTAGCTGTATTACGCAGGATATTCCTCACCTGGGTAAAGTTCAAGCTGCTATCAAGGCTGAGCATCAGAGCTGCAACTCCAGCCACATGCGGAGTAGCCATCGAAGTTCCCTGATAGTCAAAAGAATAGAGATATGACCCAGTCAGGGGGATCGTGCTACAGACACCATCCGCATAGCCATCATGGTTATCATCTCTGCTGGTATCTCCTCCGGGAGCCACTAGATCTAGACCAGTTCCATAGTTAGAATAAGAGGCTCGGACGTTCCCTCGAGCGTCAACTGCCCCTACGGCGATAGTCTTAGAATCGGAGGCTGGATACAAGAGAGACGAAGTTCCATTGTTACCAGCCGCGGCGAATATAATGGAGTTTTTATCGTAAGCGTAGGCGACCGCGTCTTTCACAGTATCACTATATCCTCCCCCAACGCTGAAGTTTATGATACGTGCTCCAGCATCAGCCGCCGCTTTCAGACCCTTAGCGATGTTAGCAGCACTACCAGAGCCGACACTATTCAAGACTTTATATACCATAAGCCTGGCATTCCAGCAGGTTCCAGCTACCCCTTTCGCGTTATTAGTCACCGCCGCAACAGTGCCAGCCACATGAGTGCCATGTCCAAAATCATCGTTGGGAGTCGAATCATTGTTGACATAGTCATATCCTACGAGCTTTCCGCCTGACATCAAGAAATTGCCCGTTAGGTCCTCATGGGTCATATATATCCCCGAGTCCACAATCGCCACCTTAACGCTGGTGCTTCCAGTCGTTATATCCCAGGCTTGAGGCAGATTGATCATAGGGTAATGCCACTGGTAGGTGGAGTAGTAAGGATCGTTAGGGACTTTTTGAGCGTAGTAATAGTAGTTAGGCTCAGCGTATTCCACATCGGGACGAGCTAGATATCGCTGGACAACTTCCTCTACAGTGCTTCCATCCACTATCTCCAGCTCGTAGATCTCCAGATCGGGGATCTTATCGAGCATCTTCGTTCCCATCGCTTGAATAGTCTGAGCTATAGCCGCTTCGCTGGCGATCTTGAACTTGACCAATACCTCATCAGGAACGTAATCGAAGAACGTCGGAGCCTGTCCTATCTTGAAAGTAGGAGTGGTTTCGATCTCACCCTCATCAAAAGCGAACGCAGTTTGAAAGAGCAGGAGACAGGACACCAACATTGCTAAAGCTATTATACTTTTTCTCACTTGAAATTCCTCCTTTTGCTTAGTTATTCTTCTTGATTAAACTTCAAAGTTCGACTTATCTATCACCTCCCCTCCTTACAGGGTTTGTTAATATCCCTAATCCCTCCACCTCCGCTTCCGTCACATCGCCAGATTTTATAGCCCCTATTCCTGAGGGGGTGCCGGTGGCTATTACATCCCCCGGCTCCAAAGTTATACATTGAGAGATATATTCGATGAGATCGGCTATCGGAAAGATCATATATTTAGTATTAGAATGTTGTTTGACCTCCCCATTAACCCTTAGCTCAAGTTCCAAGTTCTGAGGATCTTCGACTTGATCCTTGAGGGTAAGATATGATCCCATAGGACCAAAGGTATCAAAGCTCTTTGATCTAGCCCAGGGGCGACCTGCTTTAATATCGCGAGATTGAATATCTCTAGCGGTTATATCTTTGAAGATCGTCCAGCCAACTATAAAATCATAAGCTTGCTCCTTTTTGGCTTTAGTGCATTTCTTCCCGATCACTACCGCTAATTCCACTTCATAATCAACTCGCTTCGCTATATCTGGATAGAGTAATATCTCGTCCCCAGGACCGATAACTGAGGAAGAGGCCTTTAGGAAGATTATCGGCTCTTCAGGGATTTCTGCCCCAGTCTCCCTAGCATGCTCGGCGTAATTCCTACCTAAACATATAAGTTTAGGAGGGCGCCTGATTGGAGCATTTAATTTAACCTCTCCTAGTTTATATAACTTGCCCTCTCTTTTAGATTTTTCGACAAATTCGCTCTTCCCTATTTCATTCTCAAATCCCCTGACTATCTCCTTTACTTCCGCGATCGCTTTCTCTCCTAAATTTATCAGATCGATTAGTCCTCTCAGATTATGAGATGAGGCTCTCTCCACCTTAACTACAAATTCGTCTTTTACCACTGCTCCTACATAATTTTCCCCTTCTACCTCGAAGTTGACTAATCTCACTTGGAAACCCCCTTCTAATTATGAATTAACCTCCATAGAGCATCACTTAAAACACCAAATTCCTCTAAAGATAGCGTCTCTGCCCTTCGCCCTCCCTCTATTCCGCTCTCGATAAGTGCTTTCTCCACAAGCTCTCGATCCAACTCCTCTATATCCGAACCGATCAGAGAATTGCGCAGAGTCTTGCGCCTCTTCCCAAAGGAGGCTTTGACTATCCTGAAGAAAAAATCCTCATCTATCGTCTCAATAGGAGGTTTATCTCTTGGAATCAGCTGGACTAGGGAGGAGCGAACTTCAGGGCGAGGAAAGAAAGAATTCCTAGAGATGCCGAATAGGATATGAACTTGAGCGTAATATTGTGCCACCAGGGAGAGGATACCATTCTTTTTATTCCCCGGCTGAGCGGCTAGGCGCTCGGCTACCTCCTTTTGAACTGTTATCACCATATATTCAAGAGGGAGTCTATCTTCAAGTAACTTTCTGATTATATGAGTGGCTACATAATAGGGCAGATTAGCCACCAGCTTAAAGGATGCAGGGGTAAGCTCTTTATATCTTATCTGTAAAGCATCCGCTCTTATAATATCTATATTATCATAGGGGGATAATATCTCCTCCAAGACGCGCAGCAATCCCTGATCTACCTCGATAGCGATAACCCTCCGCACTCTCTCCGCTAAAGCCCGAGTCAAAATCCCTATCCCTGCTCCGATCTCTACTACGGTATCATCTTCCTTAAGATCTGCCGCGGCTATTATCTTATCTAGAACATTGTTATCAACTAAGAAATTCTGTCCTAACCTTTTAGCAAGCCTTAAATTATACCTGTTTAATATCTCCACAACTGAACTTGGAGAAGTCAACAACATCTTTAGGGGGAGGAATCCTCCCCTCTACCCCTCCTATTTTAATAGAGATAGGAGATCAATCTCCTATCTTATAATACCTACTTTCCCTACTCTCCTTTCCTTCCACCGAGAAGCTACTTCCCATGGCTTTCACTGGTTCAAAGATCCCTGTTAATTCCTTAATATTCTCAGCGAAGAACTGACGACTCCGATATCTGGTCCAATTCGATATATTGCCTAGATCCTCTAGGAACTCCGCTCCTATATTTAGTAGCTTCTCAACATCTAGATAATTCATTCTCTTAAAGGAGTCTGGGAAATGAGAACGAACCTCCCTATATTTTTTATCTCCCTCTAAACTCCGGCTTCTTCCTTTAGAGGTGTTGATTATCCTCTCTATAGCTTCTAGGCTGTTGCTCAGGACCAGGAAACCATCGACTACGGTATAAGCAGGACTGGCAATATCTCCAAAGGGAGATGGGTAATATACTACTTTCTGCCCGACAACTTCCCTCTCCTTCGCCTCTATAGCCACTTCAGGATCTTCGGCTATGTCCTCGGTAAGCACCTCTCCTAAGGGTGTTCTTATCTTATCCATAAATTCCCAAGCTTTATCCTCATCCGTGACCCCAAGCAGAGCGACCGCTTGAGGATAGAAGAGCACCGAATCGATCTTAGTGATAAGTAGAGCGTAGCCTACTTCACTCCCCAGCCAAGGGGCTATATCCTCAAGGAAGTCGATCTTACCAGCTTCCTCCAAACGTCTCAATTTATCGCCAGCACTCCGAGGGGCGACTTCCTCCTCATCGCGCTTTAATAAGCGATCCCAAGCGGAAGATGGAGAGAGAGAAGTCAAGGAGGAATAATAGACAGCCTCCGCAGGAATCAGCTTGAGGGAACTAGGCTTCCTCTTACTAGTTGGGCCTGATAATAAGGCAAGCGAAGGAGGTTCGCTCTTATATAAAGTATATCTTTCCTCCAAAAGTCCTCCTCTATCCAAATTCAATTTTATCCCCAATCCTAGCATCCCCTCAAGATGCTCAGAACTTCTCTGATACCAATATCGGGTGAAGTAGGGATTGTCTGCTAATTCCGACATATTAAGATAGGCTAAAGCCTCAGCTTCGCCCTTGAGTTCCTCGTTGACCTTCTTGAAATTATCATCAGAGAGGAGAGAATCGCCTCCGCCGCGATATAGATCGATGGCCTGTTTGAGACGCGAGATGTTGCTACCCATTATCACCAAATTATCTAGGGAACAGTATCCAGCTTCTATTCCCTTATCTTCATCTTGGACGATATATAGAGATAAGTCATTGTATTTAGTCGATTCAAATCTATCCTGATATCTGCTCAAGAATTCGGTGACTTTCCTACTTATGCCGGCTTTAGTTATGAAGATAAAATCGACTGTAGGGAATCCATAGATCGCAATTGCAGTTGAATCGCCCAGCAATTTATTTATATTATCGCGATCGAATTTGAAACCGACTAACCTCTCTAACTCCCTCAACTTATCCTGAAGACGAAGCCATTGGCGAAGCCTGAGGAAGTCCTGCCAAGCCTTAGATTTGCTAAAGCTAGGCCAAAAATCGGAATCGAGGAAATCGTTGAAGTTATCCTCGGCTTCGCTCATCGCGAAGTAGATCAAAGGCGTCTCTGGAACTAGTCCGGGAATCCTATCTCTGATGTCATCTGAAGGACGCCCTTGAGCAGTGCTATTCATCAGTAGAAAGCAGAGAAGTATTATACCAACAAAGAGCGAGAGCGATTTACTCATATTATCTCATCCTTTCCGAGGTAGGCGGATACTCCGAAGACTACCCCTAATTATAATAAGATTTTATATCGGTTTTGTCTCATTTATTTTTGACTTTATTATAACATACTAGTCGAGATTTTGCTAATATTTTATGAAGACTGCTATCTTGGAGTACAAACACCATTACGAGGTTTTCCTTATCTCAGAGTCCTACATCTAGCTATAAAGATAGCATCAGAAGTCAGCTATAGTGCGATTCGATATTGAGAAATCCGAGTCTAAAGCCGGGCAGACAAAAATCTTCATACATTATTCGCTAAATCGAAAAAATTGCCTCCTCTATACAGACCTTAACTAGAGGATTTATTTTTATAAGAAAAATAAATTCCGATATTTGGCTGATAACCTATTGACATTTTCTCAATAATATATTAAAATAGGATATAAATAATATATTTCTATTAAAGTTTTATATTATAAAAATATGGATTGGGGGTGTCAGCTTATGAGCTCATTACATATATTCATTGATAATGTTCGGAGAAAGATGAGCAAGAAGGAACTCAAAGCTAGAGAATTAGCTAAGCTGATAGGGCTAAGCCCTTCTTACCTCTCCTTAATCCTCAGCAAGAATAGGGACAACTTGAATGATAGAGTTAAAGATAAGATAGCGATAGCTTTGGGCACCACGGTAGCTGAACTTTATACTGAGCTAAAAGTGAAAGATAAGGATGAGGAACTCCCCACCCTTCTAAGAAGCCAACTCGAAGAGGAAGAGAGGATAAGGAGAGATTATCGAGAGCTATTTGAAGATTGGTTATATCTCCTCAAATTGGACGATGATAAGTTAAAATTAGCTCTATACTATAGTTACGGCTCCTTGACTGATAAGGAAGTAGCAGCTCTATCTCGTTTCTTTCAGGATACTATAGAGAGATATCAGCTCTCGTTGAAAGGGGAGGGGAAGGAGTATATCAAAGAGAAATTGCTCTATGATCTGAAGGAGGAGGAAAGGGAATTACTATCCTTTATAGCTCTAGCTGGGAATGTCGCTTCCTTACAGATATTGAAATTTTTGATTGATGAGGAAGAAGAGGTATTAAAGGATCAACTCCAGAGCTTGAAGGAGAGGAATTTATTAAGTCTATATATATCCAACAGTGATATAGATATAAAGATAAACGATCTGGATATTAGAGATATAGCCTATAATTTTCTAAATCCTGCCTACCGGCAAGAAATACACCACCGTATAGCTGAGTATTTGGAGGAAAAGAAGGGTGATAAGGAGGAGTTAATATATGAGATAGCTCATCACTATAAATATAGTGGTGAGGTGAAGAAATCCCTAAAGTATGCCCAAGAGGCTGGGGAAAAAGCTATGAGGGAACATCGCTATAAGGAAAGTCTTATGTATTTCCAAGATGTCCTAGCTATAGCTGAACTTTATCCAGAGCAATCCTCGCTAATAGGCTATCTCCAGAGGATGATCGGAGATGCCTACTATTATCAAAGTTATTGGAGTAAAGCCTTAGCATATTATCAGCTCTCCTTAGAGACCTCCAAGAAGAATAAAGATAATTATGGTATAGCTAGAGCCTATTGTTCCCTGGGCTATACCTACTTTGTTCAAGGGCACTTCAATAAAGCCATAAATTATCTTGAAAAAGGGTTAGCCACTCCCGCGGTAGAGGATAACTCTCTAAAAGCACTGCTGTTCATCAATTTAGGTGATGTATATACCAGGGAGGGAAGATGGGAGAAGGCGATCGAGCATCTGGAGAAAGCTGTAGCGATAGCAACTGATAACGAAGACCTATACTATACAGGAAGAGCTACGATCTCCTTAGGATTAGTTTATTATCGCCAAGGCGAGACTAAGGAGGCTATAAGCTATACGGAAAAGGCGATCGAGATATTTGAAGAACTAGGGGATAAGAAATATCTAGCCATAGCTTTCAATGACTTAGCTATAGCTTTATCTAAGCAAGGGAAGTTCGAAGAGGCTCTAAGGCGAGAGAGAAGAAGCATCGAACTCAAGAGGGAATTGGGACTGAGTCATTCCCTAGCCTATTCCTATACCGAGATCGCTCAAATATACCTCGCTGACGGGCAGTTGGATAAAGCCTCTCTCTACTGTGATCGGGCTCTGGATATTCTAAGGAAGGGAGAGGACGAATTAGAGATAGCCCGGGTATATAATGTGTATGGCAATATCTCAAGATTTCATCAGCAATGGGAAAAAGCTGAGGGTTATTACTTAAAGAGCATAGATATCTTCTTGAAAAATAATGATATCTATGGTCTCAAGTTAGTCTCCAAGGACTATACCGATATGCGTATCCTACAGAGAGAGGACTTTAATCTGGGGCAAGTCTATCTCGATTATAGCCTGATGCTAAAGAATATGGGTAGAGATGAGGAAGCACTAGTTTACCTAAGAAAAGCGCAAAGAATAACAAAAAATATCGACTAGTGTATCTTGAGGGGATAATGATAACAAGTTTATACTAACTATCCGTGATAACGGCGTCGGCTTCCCGAAAGACTTGAACCTTCGGAATACAGAATCATTAGGTTTGCGATTAGTACACACCTTAACCGATCAGCTTAAGGGAACTATTGAGCTTGATAGCAATGGTGAAACAACATTTAGGATTAGGTTTGCTAAGCTATAAGGAAGGGGGAAAGAAAATGGCAAATGCCCAGATTCTAGTTGTTGAAGATGAGAAAATCGTAGCTGAGAACATACGAGACAGGTTGAAAAGTTTG
>CAZSTA010000094.1:0-13466 GCA_964609495.1 uncultured bacterium
CCATAGGAATCCGCAAGCCTATCGATCCCCATCAACATAGGCTGATCTAGATTGAGGACATCAACTCCTATCTCAATCAGATCACCTATTATGTCGAAGATATAACCACAGCTATGCATATATACATGCAATCCTCGCTGATGGGCAGTATCGAATATCCGTTTGTATCTTCGCTTGAAGAAATCCCTTCACATATCGGGATTTACCAGCATCCGATCTTGACATCCCCAATCATCGGCAAAAGCTACACAATCAACTCCACAATCGGCGTAAGCCTCGATCATTATCTTGTGAAAGTTCACCATCCTATCCTCAAGCTCCCCTAATTTCTCTCGTCGCCTCGGATCGTATAGATCGATGAAGACATTATCCATTCCTCGCAGGAAATGTAATCTTTCAAAGAGAAGATGTCCCAGATGTCCTATAACATACTTCTTCTCCTCTTCCTTAGCCCACCTAACTTTCTCCTTCAATCCTTTGAAGCGCTCCTCTAAAGTGATTGCCGGAAAGTTATAACTTTTGTAATCCTCCCAATCAGCGATGGGATGCCCGGTAACCTGTCCCATCATCTTCTCAAATATCTTCTCCCAAACGCATCCCCACTCGTCCTCACCTTTTTGAGATGGCTTCCAACTCTTCGGTGGGCTATATCCCACATTCAATATGTCGCTTCGCTCTACATCGGTTGACCAATATAAGGAAATGCGATCTGGACCGGAGAACTCGATCGCTCTTTTTACTACTTCATAACTGGTCATCACAGCTTTTGTATTTTCTCCTTCTGATATTCTCTTTATACTCAGCCTTTCATTCCAGAGAGGACCATTCCACTGATTATCTGCTTCTGCCCTAGAATAAAAACTATCAACACCGGGATCGTAGCGATGACCGTTCCCGTCATAATCAAATTCCAGCGAGGTCCTCCATACTCCCACATAAAAGTGGCTAAACCGAGGGGAATAGTTCTCATACTCATCTTATTTATAACTATAACTGGCCATAGGAAGGAATCCCAATTCCAGATAAATAAGAGAACTCCCAAAGTCGCCAGGGCCGGACGACAAGCGGGTAGGACGATCCGCCAGTAGATTCCAAACTCGGAGCATCCATCGATCCTCCCGGCATCAATGAGTTCATCTGGTATAGTTCTAATAAACTGCCTCATCAGAAAGATACCATAGGCGCTTACTAAACTGGGAATGATCAGAGCCCCATAGGTATCTATTAGATGAAACTTATCCATAAGCATATAAAGAGGTATGATCAAGACCGGAAAAGGAATCATCATCGTAGCCAAGATGATTATAAATATTGTATCGCGCCCTTTGAAATTGAACTTGGCGAAGGCATATCCCGCCAGCGAGCTGGTGAAAAGACACGCGACCACCACTACCGAGGCTACGATGAAGCTGTTCTTGAAGAAAGTGAGAAAGGGGACTTCTCGCATAACTTGAGGATAGTTCTGTAAAGTGGGAGCATCTGGGATCCAATCGGGAGGCCATTTAAATACCTCTGCCACTGGCTTAAAAGAGGTGGAAACCATCCAGGCGAAAGGTGTTAGCATAATTACTACTAGGACTATAACGAATATCCAACTGCCTATGGAGATAGATGTTTTTCTTGATCCTCTACTCATCATTTTGAGTAGTTCTCCTCTCTAATTTCGCTAATAGATTATATCGGAGTGGAAATACTTTAGTTGGAGAATGGTCGCGATGAGGATAATACCGAAGAGGATAAAGGCTAAGGAGGAGGCTTCTCCCATCCTTAGAAACTGAAAGCCTCGGAAGTATATCTCCAAAACTATCGTATTGGTAGCTGTTCCTGGTCCCCCTCTGGTCATAATGAAGGTCTGGACGAAGACCTGAAAGGCACCTATTACACCGGTAGCGAAGAGAAAGACGGTGACGTTCTTTAATAAAGGTAGGGTGATATACCTGATAGTATTCCAGGAGTTCGCACCATCCACCTTGGCGGCATCGTAATATTGCTCAGGGATATTGACTAATCCCGCTATGTAGATTATCATCGTGAAACCGACATATTTCCAGACCGTCATCATGATGATCGATGGCATAGCCAATTTCGGATCTTTAAGCCAGTTATAGGGGCCCAATCCAATTTTACCCAACATATGATTGAAGAGCCCAAAGGTGGGCTGATATAGCCATATCCAAACTATCGAGACTGCTACCATCGAGGTGATGACCGGGATAAAGCTCGTTATTCTTACTGTAGAGCGGAGGAATCCTTTGAGCCCTTGGGCGATTAGAGCTAGAATTAAGCCGAGTATGTTGACGGAGAATACATAAGCGACGACGAAGTATAAAGTGTTATAAAGTGCTCCCTGAAAGCGATTTTCCTGGAGGACTTTGATATAATTTCCTAGTCCAATGAAAGGCTTATCTTGAGCTAGAAGATTCCAGTCGAAGAAGCTTATATAGAAAGCGTAGAAGACGGGGAAAGCTACTAAACAAAGAACAGCTAAGATCGGAGGAGTTATGAAGAGATAAGGAGTGATCTTTTTGGCTAATTTATAGTTCAACTTCTCTCACCTCTCGAATCATTTTTAACAGAAGGCGGTCGGGTATGAGAACCCAACCGCCATAACTCATCACTTCTGAAACCGAGTCTATCGGGAGAGGATCTTATCCACTCCCTCCGCCGCTAAGGAGAGAGCCTCCTCCGCGGTGATCTCACCACTTAAGAATCTCTCCGCTTGGATATCGATCTCCCTCTGAATCTCAGGCCAGTCAGGAGTTGCTGGAAGACGTTGGCTATAGGGCAGGTTCTCTAAGTAGGTATTCATCCAGGGATCATCTTTATATCTCTCGAGAGAATCCTTTCTCGCTACTCCATGTCCGATATCATCGAAGAGAGGATTAACCTCTTCGCTGGCGATGAATCTGAAGTAACCCCAAGCGATAGCCTTCTCATTATCGGGCTTGTTCTTATTGACCACCCAAGTCCAATAATAGCAGTTGGCTATCGGCTCATTGGTCTTAGTTCCCTTAGGAGCTGGCAGAACACTGATGTTAAGCTGAGGAGCGTTCTGTTCATAATAAGTTCGCATATACCAGCCACTGAAGGTAGTAGTGAGCTTCCCCACAACGAAGGCATCAGGGATAATATCGATAGGAGCTAGTTTCTTGTAGTCTTCTAAGGAAGCCACTGCGCCAGGAGTGTTAAGGGCCGCCTTTTTCAGATCCTCGGTTAAATATGCCTCTCCGTATCCCCACAGCAGGGGACTCCAATGCTGTTGAAGCCAGCCCCCCGAACCCGAGGTCGAAAGGGATACTCCGAACTGCTGCTGTTTAGGATCGGTCGCCTTCTCCTGAAGGACCAGCCACTCAGGATAGGAGGTGGGATAATCCAATCCGAGCTTTTCGAAGAGATCCACATTTATGATGGGTAGCACCACGAAGGGGCAGGGATAACCGTATGATTTCCCCTTGAATTTGGATTGCTCAACAGTAACAGGGAATATATTAGCCTCAAGGTCAGCTATGATATCGGCAGGAGTCTCATCCAGATATCCACTCTCAGCTAGGCGGATCATATTGGGATAGTAGCTCCAGAACATATGAGGACCCGATCCCGCCGCGAACATAGCTAAAATCTTAGGATCGAAGTCTCCGTGAGGGACATGGGAGTACTCCATCGAAACGTCGGGGTTTCTCTCCATATACATTTTCAGTGTTTTGTCCAAAAGGTCATTGAAGGGTTTAAACGTGTGAGTCATAAAGTTTATCTTAGTTTTTGCGGCTGAAGTTTGTGCAGCAAAGGCAAAGACAAGTATCATCGCGATAAGCAATATCAGACTTTTCTTAAACATCTGCTTTCCTCCTTTGGTTTATAAAATGATAGATGCGGCTGATAAATACAGCTCACATTTTAAGATTTCCTCCCTAATGATCCCTCCTTTCAAATTCAAGTTTGACAGCTAGTAATCATCTGATTCTTGCGATCGTAAAGAGATAAAAAAATTCTATAATTTGATACATTTCTTTCACCTTAACCAGCTTTTAATTCTATTCCCAATCTCCTTCTTAGCTTGCCTTCTGAGTGATTCAGCTTTCTAATTCCTTTAATCTGGATTCAGTATAGCCTAGTACCTGAATAGTTATTGTGAATTACATCTCTGTTAATCATTATCATCTGGCAGGAAGCTAGTTTGTATCTTATTTTCTTTATACTTGCGTTTAGCTTTCTTAAACGTTCCTATTCCTTGTCTTGGGCATTCTAACTGCTTCCCTGCTAGTAAATCTGCGATGGTAAGAATCTGTATTCTGGGAAAGCGACGGCCAGGAAATTTTGGGGATTCATAAAAACCTGCTGAAGCAGCTTCCTTCAGCATTGGTTTTGTGGGGTTTCTTAGGGTGATGAAAGCCCCGATTGTGGCATTTTCCCTTTCTAATACTCCTCTGAGATCTCGTATCTGACTTACTGTAACATGACCACTCTTAACTTGGACAACAACACTCTTGGCCTTTCTGGTGTCATCGTCGAAAAAATTTATATAACCGTCTATACCTCTATCAGCACCCTTCTTCTGTTTGCCTACTGGAAAGGCATCGACTAAGCCAATAGCCCACCATTCAAATTGGTAAGGGCTTTGTTTCGCCAGGGCTTCGGCACTTCGCAAATCTTTAGGATCGCCGAGAACTTCATAAGGGGACAACTCTGCTCCGAAAGTATCTTCTAGTCGGTGTTTTATAAGAGCAATAGCTAGATGAGTAATATCTATTCCTATCCAGTGTCGGTTAAGCTGTTCTGCTACTGCTACTGTAGTCCCACAACCACAGAAGGGATCAAGAACAATATCCCTTTCGTTACTACTGGCTTTGATAATACGCTCTAGCAGAGCTTCTGGCTTCTGGGTAGGGTAACCTAGTCTTTCACGTGCTTGAGAATTTATAATTGGAATATCTGTTATTATATCTGAGGCTAAAACCATTGTCTCTTCTTTATAGACAGTTCGGGCAAACTTAGAGGTGTCCAGTCTCCCTTTCTTTACTGCTTGTTTTACTTTTTCTCTATCATAAACAATAAGTTGTGGCTTTCTTTCCCCATTTATTAGAACAACATTTTGATCCCAACCTTTATCAAACTTTTTCTGATGAATCTTTGTCGGTTTAGTTTTTACCTTGTTAAATAAATAATCTTCTGTCTTTGTATAAAACAAAATGACATCATGCATTCTTTGAAATTGCTTTCCAGGAGCACTCCATCTCCTATAATGCCATATAATCTCATTCCTGAAATGTTTATGACCAAACACTGCATCCATAACTAATTTCAAATAATGACTCGCTGTTGGATCACAATGCAAGTAGATGCTCCCTGTAGATTTCAACACTCGGTGCAACTCCACTAGCCGTATTGTCATCATAACTAGGTAGGCCATCATATCATTTCTTCTCAAGAATTGAATTAGCGCTTGCAATAGGTCAGCTACCTTCCTAGGCCCTTGCTCTACCACTTCGTAGTAAGCTTCTTCTGCTTTTATATCCCAGTGCCATGTATCTTCAAAGGCAGTTATCTGAGCAGATGATTGACTACCGTTAGCTTCTCGGTAAAGGACATTATAACTAGCTTTGGAGTTGAAAGGTGGATCCAGATAGATCAGATCTACACTCTCGTCCGTGATATACTTACGCATTATATCCAGGTTATCTCCAAAGTATAGTTTATTCTTCCAATCGCTCTTGGACATCTGTTGACCATCCTTGAATTAACTTATTACTGCTATGGTTTATTATATCACAGATTAAAAGAATTTTCAAGCTACCTTTAAAATTAGAATCTGCTGATCTCGAAAAATAAGAAAATTAGCCAGAAAAGAGCGATCTTTTTTGGCTAATTTATAGTTCAACTTCTCTCACCTCTCGAATCACTTGTAATATAAGGCGGTTGAGTGTGGTAACCCAACCGCCATAACTCATCACTTCTGAGACTACGTTTATCGGGAGAGGATCTTATCCACTCCCTCCGCCGCTAAGGAGAGAGCCTCCTCCGCGGTGATCTCACCACTTAAGAATCTCTCCGCTTGGATATCGATCTCCCTCTGAATCTCAGGCCAGTCAGGAGTTGCTGGAAGACGTTGGCTATAGGGCAGGTTCTCTAAGTAGGTATTCATCCAGGGATCATCTTTATATCTCTCGAGAGAATCCTTTCTCGCTACTCCATGTCCGATATCATCGAAGAGAGGATTAACCTCTTCGCTGGCGATGAATCTGAAGTAACCCCAAGCGATAGCCTTCTCATTATCGGGCTTGTTCTTATTGACCACCCAAGTCCAATAATAGCAGTTGGCTATCGGCTCATTGGTCTTAGTTCCCTTAGGAGCTGGCAGAACACTGATGTTAAGCTGAGGAGCGTTCTGTTCATAATAAGTTCGCATATACCAGCCACTGAAGGTAGTAGTGAGCTTCCCCACAACGAAGGCATCAGGGATAATATCGATAGGAGCTAGTTTCTTGTAGTCTTCTAAGGAAGCCACTGCGCCAGGAGTGTTAAGGGCCGCCTTTTTCAGATCCTCGGTTAAATATGCCTCTCCGTATCCCCACAGCAGGGGACTCCAATGCTGTTGAATCCACCCTCCCGAACCCGAGGTCGAAAGGGATATTCCGAACTGCTGTTGCTTAGGATCGGTTGCCTTCTCCTGAAGCTCCAGCCATTCGGGATAGGAGGTGGGATAATCCAATCCGAGCTTTTCGAAGAGATCTATATTTATGATGGGTAGCACTACGAAGGGACAGGGATAACCGTAGGTTTTCCCCTTATACTTAGATTGCTCAATCGTAACGGGAAATACATCTGCTTCGAGGTCAGCTATGATATCTGCCGGAGTCTCATCGAGATACCCATTCTCAGCTAGGCGGATCATATTGGGATAGTAGCTCCAGAACATATGTGGACCCGATCCCGCCGCGAACATAGCTAGGATCTTAGGATCGAAGTCTCCGTGAGGGACATGGGAGTATTCGATGGAGACATCGGGGTGTTTCTCCACATACATCCCCAATGTTTTGTCCAAGAGGTCATTGAAGGGTTTATGTGTGTGAGTCATAAAGATTATCTTAGTTTTTGCGGCTGAAGTTTGTCCAACGAGGGCGAAGACAAGTGTCAATGCGATAAACAGTATCAAGCTTTTCTTAAACATCTGCTTTCCTCCTTTGGTTTATCCTTATAAAATGATAGATACGGCTGGTAGATACGGCTCACATTTTAAGACTTCTTCCCTAATAATCCCTCCTTTCAAATTCAAGTTTTATAGTTAGTAATTAGGGGATATCTGCCAAGAGGATTACCTTTTACTGTCTCAGCCTCCTACCTGTTTAAAGGGATTATATCGCTTGAATGTCGAATACATAATTTCAATTCCATCCTCGGGAAGATCGATATCACCTGGAGGATATTCCTTTCCTATAAAGCCCCCGTTGAACTTGCCCAAGGCATTTATCATATGCTTAGCTTCCCTAGCGATCTCCTCCAGATCCCCCTTAGGAAGAACCTGCTGAATATCCACTGGACAGCAGAAACAGACCTTCCCTCCATAGGAATCCGCAAGCCTATCGATCCCCATCAACATAGGCTGATCTAGATTGAAGACATCAACCCCTATCTCAATCAGATCACCTATTATGTCGAAGATATAGCCACAGCTATGGAATAAGACATGCATCCCCAAGGAATGAATAAGATCGAACTGCATCTTATATCTTCCCTTGAAGAAATCTCTCCACATATTGGGAGATATCATCAGCGCATTTTGCGTTCCCCAATCATCAGCGAACCAAATACCATCAATATCGAATTGGCTATATCCCTTGATTATCTCCATCTCGATCTCGAAGCAACGATCGGCTAACTCCTCAAGCTTATCCCGATTAAGATATAAGTCCTCTAATAGATGATCGTATCCCCTTAAAAATGTCATGCGATTGAAACCAGTGACGCTTATAACTGCGGAGATATAACGGTCGCTGTATTTATCTATTACCTCAGCTATACCATCGAATCTTTCGTCTGCATGAGGATCGGGGAACTTATAATTCGGATAATCATCCCAATCTGCGATGGGATGTCCGGTAACCTGTCCCATCGTCTTCTCTAACTTCTCCCAAACGCATCCCCACTCGTCCTCAACTTTTTGATATGACTCCCAAGTCGGATGGGTATATCCCACATCCACTATGTCGCTTCGCTCTAAATCAGTTGACCAAAGTATGGGAATACGATCTGGTCCGGAAAACTCGATCGCTCTTTTTACTACTTCATAACTGGTCATCATAGCTTTATTATCTCCTTCCTGATGTTCTCTTTATACTCAACCCTTCATTCCTGAGAGGATCATTTCACTTTAATGCGCCACTTGAGATTTATTATATTACGGATTATTATATCACAGATTAAAAGAATTTTCAAGCTACCTTTAAAAATTAAAATCTGCTGATCTTGAAAAATAGCCAGAATTGATATTTTTAAGGGTCTCATAACGGTCAAAATCGGATTTGTGTTAATAGTTGAAATCGCTTGGTCTCCTTTCTATCAGGTTGAAATGATATAGGATCCCTTGCACCAAGCGATAGGATGCCTTTCCATCTCCATAGGGATTCGATTTGTTAGTCATCCTCTCGTAGGCTTCCCTATCCTCGATCAACCTGCTCGCTTCCCTAAATATCCGCTCTCTATCCGCACCGATAACCTTTAGCACTCCCGTGGCGACCCCCTCTGGCCTCTCAGTAACCTCCCTCAATACTAGGACTGGCTTGCCTAGAGAAGGGGCTTCCTCTTGGATACCTCCCGAGTCGGTTAAGATCATATAGGAGGAACTCATTAGCTTCACCCAAGCTTGATATTCAACAGGTTCAGTCAGATAAACCCCTGGGAGATCTCCTAATATCCCTCGGACCGTCCTCTGAACTATAGGATTTTTATGAACTGAATAAACTATCTTGATTTGGGGATAAGTGCTATTAATATCCCGTAAAGCCCAGCAGATGTTCTCTATACCCTTTCCCCAATTCTCCCGGCGATGGGCTTCTACAAGAATAAACCGGGAATTACCTAAATCCTTGAGGATAGGATCTTTGAATTCATATTCTCTATTCGCTATATCGAGCAAGGCATCGATCACCGTATTGCCAGTCAAGTATATATTCTCCTCCGCTACCCCTTGAGTGAGAAGATTTGCCTTAGTTACTTCGGTAGGAGAGAAGTAGAGATCAGCTATAACATCGACTAGACGGCGATTCATCTCCTCGGGGAAGGGAAGATATTTATCAGAAGTCCTCAATCCCGCCTCTACATGACCCACGGGAATCTTGTTATAGAAGGCGACTAAGCTGGCAATAAAGGCGGTGCTGGTATCCCCATGAACTAGCACTAGATCGGGTTTTTCCGATGCCAATATCTCATTTAATCTCTCTAAAATGCGGGCGGAGAGGCTGGAGAGCGTCTGTTCCCTCTCCATTATATCTAGATCGTAATCGGGGATTATATCAAATAGATGTAAGGGTTGATCCAGCATCTGACGGTGCTGAGCGGTAACTGTAACTAGCGTCTCTATTAACTCGGGATATTTCCGAAGTTCCTTGATCAGGGGAGCCATCTTCACCGCATCGGGTCTAGTTCCAAAGATAGCCATAACCTTTATCCTAGGCATAATATATCCACCCCCGCTTCTTCCAGGATATTAAGGGCTAATTCATCTGGATAACCTCCCGAGAAGACTATCCGCACTATCCCTGAATTGATGATCATTTTAGCACAGGTCATGCAGGGCTGATGAGTGCAGTAGAGCGTCGCCCCTCGAATGCTCACCCCATGTAGAGCGGCCTGGATGATCGCGTTTTGCTCGGCATGTAATCCTCGACATAGCTCCTGTCTCTCTCCCGAGGGGATAGCTAGCTTATCCCTCAAACAGCCAACTTCAGCACAATGGGCTAACCCGCTAGGGGCTCCATTGTAGCCAGTGGTCAAGATCCGCTTATCCTTGACTATTATCGCTCCAACCCGGCGACGAAGACAGGTCGATCTCTCAGATACCACCTTTGTGATTTTTAAGAAGTATTCATCCCAAGAAGGTCTCATTTCTCCAATACCAAAAGAGGAGCGGACCTACAGGAGATCAATCCCGCCCCTCTAAGCAATATTATCCTTGTCTATTTAGTTCCGAATATCCTATCCCCGGCATCTCCTAGACCAGGGACGATATATCCATGATCGTTTAACTTTTCATCTATCGCCGCAGTATATATATCAATATCGGGATGGGCCTCCTTCATCTTCTCGATTCCTTCAGGTGCGGCGATCAAGCACACGAGCTTTATATCCTTCGCCCCATTATTCTTCAATATTTGAGCGGCAAGAACTGCCGATCCTCCCGTAGCTAACATGGGATCTACGATGATCAAAGTCCTAAGGTTTAAATCATCGGGAAGTTTACAGTAATACTCGATCGGCTCTAGGCTCTCAGGGTCTCGATAAATACCTATATGTCCGACCTTAGCCATCGGTATCAACTTGACGATTCCAGTAGCCATCTCTAAGCCGGCACGTAGGATCGGGATAATCCCTAATTTCTTTCCAGAGATCATCCGTCCCTCGGTTTTACAGATAGGTGTCTTTATGTCTATCTCCTCTAAAGGAAGTCCCCTTGTCACCTCATAAGCCATTAATAGAGATAATTCCTCAACTAACTCTCTAAATTCCTTTGTCCCCGTTCTCTCATCGCGAATAAGGGTTAATTTATGCTGAACAAGGGGATGATCGATCAGTATGACCCTTGCCATTGGAAACCTCCTTCTAAATCCTTATATAAAGGGAAAGCCTCACAAAGTTCCTTCACTTCTTCTCTGATCTTCTGTTTTTCCTCTCGGTTTCGCAGAGTGCGATCGATCAAGCGAGCGATCTTCACCATCTCATCCTCCTTCATCCCTCGGGTGGTGAGGGCAGGAGTGCCAAGACGAATACCACTCGTTTGGGAAGAACTTCTTTTATCATAAGGGATAACGTTCTTATTAGTGGTTATATTTACTTCCTCCAGGATGGTCTGAGCTTCTTTGCCACTTATCCCCAGCTCCGTCAGATCCATTAACATAAGATGATTATCAGTTCCTCCAGAGACTAAGGTGTTTCCTAGCCTCGATAATTCTTGAGCTAGAGCTTTAGCATTGTCGATTATCTGCTTCTGATAGAGGGCAAATTCTGGTTTCATCGCTTCTTTGAGAGCGACAGCCTTAGCTGCGATGACATGCATCAAGGGTCCACCCTGAACGCCAGGGAAGACGGTTTTATCGATGTCTTTAGCAAATTCCTTCTGGCAAAGGATCATTCCCCCTCGAGGCCCCCGCAGGGTTTTATGAGTGGTGGTAGTGACGAAATGGGAAGCCTCCACGGGACTGGGATGATATCCCGCCGCAATTAAGCCGGCGATATGAGCCATATCAGTCACCAAGTAAGCACCAATTTCATCCGCGATCTCCCGAAAGGCTGCGAATTCTATCGTCCGGGGATAGGCGCTAGCTCCAGCGATAATAAGCTTAGGTTTATATTCTCTAGCCAATCTTCTAACCTCAGCGAAGTCGATCAAATGAGTCTTCCTATCAACTCCATAGGAGACGATCTTAAAGAAGCGCCCGGAGAAGTTACTGGACATTCCATGAGTTAAATGTCCGCCACATTTCAGACTCATACCCATTAACACATCTCCAACTTGAAGCACTAGGAAGTACACAGCCATATTAGCTTGGGCTCCTGAGTGGGGTTGAACATTAGCATGGTCGGCTTTGAAGAGAGCCTTAGCTCGATTTATAGCTAAGCTTTCCACAGCATCCATATTCTCACATCCCCCATACCATCTCCGCCCTGGATATCCCTCAGCGTATTTATTGGTCATTATCGAGCCTTGAGTTTGGAGCACTGCATAACTTACGAAGTTCTCAGAGGCGATCAGCTCCAATTGGTTCTGCTCTCTATTAAGCTCATTCCTCAGAGCCTCGGCTACCTCTGGATCGACACTACGTAAATTTTCGTTCATTGTTTCTCCTCCATCCCTATAGTTTTCTCGATAGCAGATATCTTTCCCAACCTTCTAGTGTGTCTTCCCCCTGTAAATTCTGTATTCAGCCATATATCCAATATCTGGGGGATTAAAGTTCTATCTACTGTCTCTCCTCCCATAGTCAAGATATTGGAGTTGAGATGTTCTCTCGCTTGTTTAGTGGATTCTAGATCGTGGCACAACGTCGCTCTAACCCCTTGAAATTTATTGGCAACTAAGGTCATTCCTAAACCAGTTCCACAGATCAATATTCCCCGCTCGATATGTCCATTACTAACCTCTCTCGCTACCTTTGCTCCTATATCCGGATAATCAATCGGATCATCACTAGAGGTGCCGAAATCCTCGTATTCAATCCCCCTTTCTTTCAAATATCTCTTAATTTCCTCCTTTACATGAAATCCTCGGTGATCGCTTCCAATAGCAAGTTTCAAATACACCACCTCTTTTTAGGAAGATTAATCGTCAAAAAAACACGAAATTGATCTTAGAGAGGATAAATAGATGAATTTCGTGCTTTTGCTGGAAAATCTTTTGTTCACTTGCTCAGCTTCTGTGGTCAAGGCTAAATAATCCATTCCTCTTCTTTATCCAATAAGGAGAATATGATCTATGAGAGAGCTTAGCTTCATACTAGAACTAACTATATTTAGCTTAAACCAAGTGATTAAGGGGCGCTACACCTCTTCAGCTAATGGCACTTCCACCTTATTGAGTATATTTTGCACTATCTTTTCGCTGGTGTATCCCTTCAGTTGGCTCTCTGGTTTCACTATTAACCTGTGGGATAGGGTGAAGGCAGCGAGTCTTTTAGCATCATCAGGGATTGCATAATCCCTACCTGAGATAGCTGCTAGAGCTTGAGAGGTTTTAAACAGGGCTAGAGATCCCCTAGGGCTTGCTCCCAATAACAGATCGGGATGGTTACGAGTCGCTCTAACTATCCGGACGATATATTCCCTCACCGAATCCTCGATATGTATTTCCTTAACCGATGTTTGTAGCTCTATAATCTCCTTAGCCCCTATCACCGCTTCTAACTCCTCGATAGGATGGCGCCTCTGCTGAGAGATAAGGATATCATTCTCATCTTCCTCCGAAGGGTAACCTAGATAGATCTTCATCAAGAAACGATCCAACTGAGCTTCTGGAAGAGGGAAAGTTCCCTCATACTCGATCGGATTCTGGGTAGCTATAGTTATAAATGGTTTGGGCATCTGCCTGGTCACCCCGTCAACCGTGATCTGACGCTCTCCCATACACTCTAGCAGGCTCGATTGTGTCCTAGGGGTAGCTCTATTTATCTCATCAGCCAGAACGATCTGAGATATCACTGGTCCCGGACGGAACTCGAACTCGTTTATCTTTTGATTGAAAACGGATACCCCGATTACAT
>CAZSTA010000095.1:0-13447 GCA_964609495.1 uncultured bacterium
CGAGGGGAGAGGGAACACTGAGATTGAACTAAAGCCCTTTAGTCCCCCCTCCCTTGATGGGAGGGGGTTAGGGGGAGGGTGATAATTAACAAGATTCTTTGATAGCCTTATTAATTCAGCAAAAACCAAGATGGGGGGGTGATTTAAGGTCAATTCCTGGAATCGGTATATTGATCTCTATGATCTTATCTTCGTAAGATTTAAGAGCTGGAGGCAAGGGATCTCCATGTTCAATATAGGATTCGATCAGCTTTCTAGCCACATCCTGAGCTATTTCTATAGTCTCCGCTATAGTTCTCCCCTGGGCTAGAAAACCCGGAAGATCAGGACAGGTAGCTAGAAATTCCCCTTCCTCTAGTAGCTCGATCTTAATAGACAGAAGATATTCCATCTTCTCCCCTCCTATTTCTCCACCTCAAGTTTCCCATCGACTAGGCGAAAAACTCGATCCGATCTGCTTGACAAGGACTCATCATGGGCAGTTGCCATATTTAGTTCTCCATTTGGAAGCTTTTAAAAATTTCTTCCATCTCCCGCCTAGCACAAATTTTCATCTCAATTATATCGGAAACTTTCTTTATGATTTCCTCCATGACCTCTCTATCTTTGGGAATTGGTAGCTTAACTTCATATATCCTATTCCCCACGGTGGATATCGTGGCTTGAACAAAAGTTTTTGCTCTTATTTGTCGCTGAACTATATCTGTATTAAGCAGATAAAGGAGTAAGTAAGAGGGCAATTCTTGCGGTCTTATGCATCTGATTCGTCTAATGTGACTTTGAATCACAATTTTTTTATCAAGTGAAGTTACTATGGCTGTTCGCCCAATGAGAAATGTCCCATCCATAATTAATAAAATATCGTTTTCACGAATATCTTGATTCTTTTTATATCTCTCATAAACTTCTTCGGGAATACACTTTATAGGATCTATCTTTATTTCCCAGTTAACAATATCAGAGGTTCTGATGAAGGGTATATCCCCCATTCCATAATATTGTGAACCAACTTCATTTCCTCTCTTTATAGATAATAACCGATTTTCTATTAATTCTTTTATACTTGCTAAGGTATATTTCCCACCCTCTTCTATCTTCTTTAGTTTCTCTTCTATCTCAGGATCATAGTAATTTGGAATTAGGATAGAGTCTTTAATCTCTGAAAGTTTGACAACAAAGCCCAAATGATCATAATGATATAGTCTATTTTCTTTAAACAACCTATATCTTTCGGTTATCTCTGGTAAATCATCATCAATTATTTTATTACCCCTTTCATCCAAAATATACTCACCTCTCCCATCCATCTGGTAGGCTATTTTACCGTTTTTATCGTGTCCTACTTTATCGGCTATTGCCATAAAGATCTCATAATCTTCTACCGCTGTGTTTGGTTCTTTCTTTTCTAAAAATAATATGCTCGTTTTGGTATGGGTGCTCGGTAAGAAAGTTTCAGGAGCTAAACTGACTATCGCTAATATTCTCGCTTCCTGCAAAATATATTGCAGTATATACCTATCACTTGGATTCCCAAAGATGCCATCGGGAAGAACTATAGCCATTCTCCCGCCAGGTTTTAATAATTGAAGACATCTCTCTATAAATAGGATCTGCGGGACCTGCTTTGAAATTATATTTGAACTTTTCCACCTGCCCTGCCTTGCCTTATTCCATTTGTGTCCCAGCATATAATTTTTTAAAATTTTCCGATCTTCTATCGAAATTCTTGCTCCAAAGGGCGGATTAGTAAGCACAAGGTCAAAACTCCCGTCTTTTATCTTCTCCCTTATTTCCATTGACCATGATGAAATGTCAAGTGAATCAGCACAAAAAATATTAGAATGCCCATCTCCAACAATTGACATATATACCTTACATATCTTGGCTAAATCTATCTCCTTATCAATCCCGAAAATATTGCTAAAGGCTCTTTTCTCATCCAAATAGGCTATGCACTCCACTAAAAAACCTCCCGACCCACAGGCAGGATCAATTATTTTCTCTGAAGGCTTGGGATCGAGAATTTCCACACACATTTTGACAACATTTCTGGGAGTGAAGAACTGTCCCTTTTCGCCTCTTAATCCAGATCC
Source organism: uncultured bacterium (assembly GCA_964609495.1). Taxonomy (GTDB): domain Bacteria; phylum CAZSTA01; class CAZSTA01; order CAZSTA01; family CAZSTA01; genus CAZSTA01. Next base: position 2,094 of record CAZSTA010000095.1, read on the forward strand.
CCAGAAAGCTTGAAAAGCCTCACTTATTACATCTCTTTCTGTTTCCAAAAGTCTATAATTCTGAAGTTGGTCCACTACATAAATAATAGATTTATCGTCAAGATACAATCTTTCTTCCTTATCAAATACATCTGGGAACCTCTCTTTAACCTCTTCAAATAGGATCTTTATTCTATTTGAAACTTCACATTCTTCTTCATCGGGATATATTTTAAACTTAGACTTTTCCTCATTATGCAATTCATCGTAGATTTTACAAAATAGGAGGCGGGTCATCTCAGCTCCAAGTCTCTCTGCCCTGGGTATATTACTATTGGTATAAAGATAATAATGAATACGCTTAAAGATCTCGGGAAGACTCGGAAGGAACAACGTAGTTGAGAACAAATCTATCTTATCTGTCGGGTAATTTCTTTTTGCCATTATAAGTCACCTTGTTTTTATTCTTCAAAGACCACTAAAGCCTCGATCTTAATAGACAAGAGATATTCCATCTTCTTCCTCCTATTTCTCCGCCACAAGCTTCCCATCCACTAGACGAAAAACCCGATCCGCTCTACTCGACAAAGTCTCATCGTGGGTAGCTACGATAAAGGTTACCTCTTTGGAATCAACCAGTTGCCGCATAAGATCATATACGGCCTCGCTAGTGACTTTGTCCAGATTCCCAGTCGGTTCATCGGCTAATACTAAGCTAGGTCGGTTGATCAAAGCTCTGGCTAAAGCTACCCTCTGTTGTTCTCCTCCTGATTACTCAGTCGGCTTGTGATAGATCCTCTCTTCCAATCCCACCTCTGTTAGTAATCTCTTAGCGGAAGGGATTAATTTCTCCCTGTTCCTCTCTCCTCCGATCAAAGCTGGGATCATAACATTTTCCAGGGCATCGAATTCGGGCAGAAGATAATGAAACTGGAAGACGAAACCTATCGAACGATTCCTAACTTCGGCTCTTTTCCTCTCAGCTAGGGTGAAGATATCCTCACCGTCTAAGATCACCCTCCCCTGGGTAGGAGTGTCTAACAATCCCAAGAGATGAAGCAAGGTCGATTTTCCTGAGCCAGAAGCTCCGATGACCGCCAGAAGTTCACCTTTGACGACCGTCAAATCCACTCCTTTCAAGACCGGGATAGGAACTTTGTTATAATAAGTCTTATATAGACTTTCCACCGCTAAGAATTGGGAATTATCCATAGCGTAATATCTCCACTGGATCGAAACGAGCCGCACGGCGAGCGGGGAAGATGCTGGCTACAATGCTGACTATCAGCGCGAAGATTACCACATAAGCGAAATCGCTGAACTCCATAAGAACTGGTAGCGAATCGATATAATATACATCTGTCGGTAACTTAATAAACTGATATTGGGAGAGCAGGACGCAGAGAAGATATCCTCCGGTAACCCCTACCGCACAGCCTATGGTACTTGTGATGAATCCCTGCCAAAGAAAGATCAGGGATATGCTCCTCCTCGTGGCTCCCATTGCCTTTAGGATGCCTATCTCCTGAGATTTCTCCATAACCCGCATAACGAGAGCGTTCGCCATTCCGATAGCCGCGACCACCACCGTGAGAAAGACAACGATGAACATAACATTCTTCTCCAGAGCTAAAGCGGCCAGGAGATTGCGATTAGTATCCTGCCAAGTGCGCGCCCATAATCTCGTGCGAACTGATATCTCGGTGGCGATAGGTGCTACGTTCTCCGGATTCCTAACCCTAACTGCTATACCTGAGACTCCCTCTCCATATCCATACAACTGTTGAGCGGCAGCTAAAGAGACAAGAGCTACTCGGCTATCAACTAGGTAATTGCCCGATTTGAAGAGACCGTCTATTCTTAACTCCGCTATCTGACCGAAAGAGGAAGCGGCTATGATTATATCTCCCTTATCCACCCCTAGAAATAGAGCTAGCTCCTCCCCTAAGAAAGCGCTGTTTAAGGACATAGAATCTATATCCCCCTCTACTATGATCTCATCTAAAGAGGTAACATATCTCTCCTGCTCAGGAACTATACCTCGAATGGCCGCTCCTACCGTCCTTGAACCATAGGAGAACAGAGTATCCTCCATAATATAGGGCGAAGCGGCTACTACTCCCTCTATCTCCAGAATCCTCTCCCTCATCACCTCGTAATCCTCGAGAACAACTTGCCTTATAGGAAGGACCTCGATGTGAGGAGTAGCCCCTAGGGTCTTATCGATTAGATCCTGATTGAAGCCATTGGCTAAGGATAAAACAACTGTGAGAACTATCACTCCGATAGCGACCCCGGAGACGGTGATCAAAGTCTGTTTCTTTCTCGCTATTAAATGCCGTAAGGCTATATAAAGCTCGAAGCTCATCGCTTATTCTCCAATATCTCTAAAACTCGCTTTCCGTCCTCTAAAGCTCTATCGCGAAGAATAGAAACTTTATCCCTTAGCTTCCTCTTTATCTCCTCTTTATTATCCCAAGTAGCGAAGATTTTTTCAAGTAGTTTATCCGCATTGATATCTTGTAGAGGAAGAACTTCCAACTCCAGTTGCGATAGTATCCGTCCAACTTTGGGATCGTAACCTAAGCCTACTGAAGGGACTCCCATAACTCCTGCCATAATTAGAGAATGCAACCTCATACCGATCACTAAATCTAACGAACCAATAAGCCTCATCAAATCTCTAGGGTGATAGAATCTATTGAGAACCAAACCCTTATGCCTGAGACGAGAGGATAAGCGCTGGCATAATTCTTCGTCATAGGGGAAATGCATAGGGATAAAGATTATATGAGCTTTCCAACGTTCGCTTATATAATCTAAACTACGAACTATCGCCTCTTGCAGTTCACCCCTACCTTGAGAGATAAGATGTCGGGGAGCTATCCCTATCAGATGTTCCGAAGCAACCCCAAGTTCCTCCAAAATTTGCTCTCCCCTATCTGGAGAAGATGGATTCAGCGCAAAGACCGGATCGGCGCTCACCAAGATCGGAGGAGAATTTACCCCTAAGGAGATAAGATCATCGCGAGAGGCCGAATCACGAACGGTGATCATATCCATCCGTTTGGCAACAAACTGAACGATAGATCGGCTTAAACTTCTCTGTAATGGTCCCACTCCTTGTCCATAAAAACCAGTCTTTCTCCCCAACGCTTTAGCTAGCAACATCAGACCAGCATAATAGAAGAGGCTGCGTTGGCTGGTTGAATCCTGAAATAATCCTCCCCCTCCCGCCAGCACCAGATCCGCCTTCCCGATTTTATCGATGATCTCCAAACTCCGATTGCGTGATAAAGCCTCGATCCCATAATCCTTTTCGGTGTTATAAGGATCGGCCGAGAGCGCAGTTACCCTTATATCTGCGTTACGCAAAATATCGCTTATAGAGGCGAGGATAGCCTCATCTCCAGTATTAGCAAAGCCATAATATCCCACTAGAAATACATTATACATTTCGAAAAGAAAGAGTTTTCCTTATCCTCTTCCGCAAGTTACGTAGCAAGTAGTATATAACTATCAATATCGCTCCAATTAAAGATCCAAAGATCAAGCCGTAGAAAGTTCTCATCAGAGATAAGATTATCGGAGTATGGAGATGGGTAAAGGTATTGACTATATCAGTCTGTCCGATCAGACCTATGAGTATTAGGGGTAATACATAATTTCTATCCTTAAGCGCATAAGCGGCGACAGCCAACATAATCGCTGGATGTCCGATCAGAAATTCTTTAGAGCGAGGACGAGCAGGTAATGTTCGCTCCAAGAATAGCCTCATCTTCTCCTCTAAATCGAAGACCGGGATATAGGAGAAATTACCAGTTCGGCTGATGAAGATGAAAGCTACTATACCTATCAATACCACCCAAATTATATGCCTATTTAAAATGGGGCGATTCACCCATTCATCGAGAGCCTCTCCCACCCTACCCCTATTCGGAAGATAAAGCTGAATTAGAAATACCGCGATTATCGGGATTATAAAGGATATCTTGACCCCTCGAAATTGATCTATCTTTAGCAAAAAATGAGTATCAGTAAGTAGAGCCGCTACGATCAACCCTCCTATCAAGGATACCAAGCTAACTTTAAATAAGATCAGGATCGCCCTACCAATTATCCCTGGAAGCGTCCTCGATTCCATAGCTATCCTCTCTCTACTCCAAAGGGCTAGAATCGGGAAGAAACAAGCTCCTCCTAGAGCTAAGATCTTCCTCGCCCAACCAATCTTACCCACGATAAGAAGAGCTATAAAAGATATTACCGCTAGGATAACTAGGATTATAAGATAGTTTGATGGTAATTCCAGATGTCTATAGAGAAGCATACCAGCCGCCACTATTCCCGCGCTTAATATTATCAGATAGATGAGATTCGGATTGAGATCGGTAAAGATGCCTGCCTTCTCTATCACGAATCCTGATTTTCGTATCGATTTGGTAGTGCTTCGCACATACTCTATATTAAAATCTATCAGATCCTTATTCTCCTCTCCCTCGGGCAAGGACATAAAGGGCCTGATATACAGAAGTCTGACATTGCGTCCCCAGGCGGCTCCGGTCCAACGAGCAACAGCCCTCGACAAAGATATATTCTCCATCTCCTTCGGCAAAATGCTATGAACACGAACTATACCTTGTCCGGACTGCCCCGCTAAATAACCTAATCCCTTCTGCCAGGCTTCCTTCTCCAATAACTCTATTAGACCTATCCTCAGCCCCCTCTCCCTTAATTTAGTCGAGATAAACGGGAGGAATTCCTTATATCCTAAAACCTCGCTTCCCGCAAAGATGAGGGTTGAAATAGGCTCTATCCCATCTAATTCCGCAAAGATGAAATTTATATCATCCTCTTTAACATGGAGAGGATTAATAATTCTAGGGACTATTGCCAAGCCCTTATCCTCGGCTAGCTTCATCTCCCTACCGATGAATCCCAGACTTATCCCCAGAAGTTCTCTCCTATTCCCAACTACCTCCAGAGCGAAATTCTTCCCATCGCTGAATATCCCCACTTTATCCTCTCCCGCTCTTCTTCTCAAAGCATCTCTAAGGCGAGGTAATAGATCCTTTCTTTCCGTTAAAATATAGGTATGCGATGGAACTATATCCCCCTCCTTCAACATATCCTTTAGAAGAGGATTGACCACACCCTCTAGTCGATCGGCATCTATTATATCTTTTCCGGTGATAAAGGTGATCTCAGCCTCGTTAGAAAGAGTTCCCAAAGTAGTTTCATAGATCGCCAGAGAAGTTATACCTGCCTCTTTAAGACGGGACAAAAATTCTCCCGTATCATATCCAGCTATATCCTCGCATAGCTCTTCTCCTGCTTGATAATCAAAGGTCAACTCAACCTGATCATTAGCCCTTTCCACCGAGGAACGATCGATCCCGATCCCAACAGCGACTAAAAGGGCTATGAAGATAACAGAGGTTAAAATCGCATTAATCCTGCTATTCTTGTTCTTCTTCACTCTCTTTTTCTTCCTCCTCCCATCTCCTCAAAACCTGAGCACGGCGATGACGAATAATTAAATAAGCCAGTAGAACTAAAATAGCCGCGGGTAAGAAAGGGGCAACGTTAAGGAAAGCTAAAATAACTCTCGCAAAATTATTCCCTACATAAGAGGCTTTAAGCCACCTCATCCAATCTCCATCAAGAGAAGTAATATCCTTGGAAGTAAACTTCCATAAGGCTTCCTCGAAGCTAACTCCCTCCGCTAAAGAGGTCTCTATATTCGTCAAGATATCTTCCCCATAATTTGAGACTAAATATTCTATAACTTTATAACTTTGAGCATAAGCTAAGGATATATCGTCATCACTTAACATCGCAAAGTCGCTCATCTCATAGAGATTTAAAGTGCTCTCTCTTACCACAGCTAAAAGCACCAAGTTTTGACGCCAGAAGTTAAACTCCCCCGCCAGATAAGTTGCTAATCCTTCATTGAACCAAGCTGGAACTGTATAATTATTATTAGTAGCTTGCCCAAAGACTATATGAACAAATTCATGGTGTAATAGACCTTCGATATCGACAGGTTTTATTATGATCAGGTTGAACTCAGGATAGGTGCTTCCCGCCTCCCAAGTTCGATCCCTTCCCACCGCCTCCATATAATCTTGATGGCTGATATATAAGTAAATATTTATCTTCTGAGGAGGGATAAACTTCAAAGCCTCGGTTACCGAGCGATAAATCTTCTCTGCCGAAGAAGATACCTTTCTCCCGATCTTACCTTTGCCCTTCGGATAATAGACATAAAAGTGATCGCTCTCAATAATCTGCCAAGCGAAGCTTTCATCCCTATAGATCAGACTTTTAATATCACCTCTAGTTATCCCTCCCTCAATATCCTCCCAACACCACCGGAAGTAAATTACTGTCCCAGCCGGGATATCTCCTGCTTCAGCTTCGACTCGACTGATAAGAGAGAGCTTCGAAAGAGGAGGAGCTAACTTATGAGGGGTGAGCTGAAAGATGAGTTTCAAGGGTTCCTCCTTGAAACCCAATTCCACCCATGCTCGAACTATCTTCCTCTCCCCTTCGATCTCAAGATGAAATATTATCTCTTCTCCAAAATGCACCTCTGCCCAACTCTTGCTCGTCCAAGAATTATGATAATACGCAAGCGCAGGATAGATCGATATATAGGCAAAAATAAACAGCAGACAACCTGCTATTAATGCTCTTGAATATCTCACATCACTCTAACCCCAACTGAGCGGATATCTTCTGCATCGCTCGTAAACTAATAGTGATGAATTCCTCCAAAGATAAGCCTAGATTCTCGCAAGTAGCGATATTCCTCCGATTAGCTCCTCTAGCAAAAGATTTCTCTTTAAAACGATTGAGGACAAATTGAGTATCGATCGAATTCAAGCTCTTGTCAGGATGGATAAGGGCAGCCGCCACGATCAACCCGGTTAAAGGATCGACTGCGAATAGAGCTTTGTCCAATTTTGTCTCAGGTTCAATATGTCCAGCATGAGCTTTAATAGCCTGCTTGATATCCTCCTCTACTCCTAGCTCCTCCAACATTTGAACGCTTACTAATCCGTGTTGCTTGGGATCTTGAACGGTCTTCTCATAGTCAACATCATGAATTATACCTACTAACCCCCATAATTCCTCATCCTCCCCAAGCCTTACCGCTAAGTCCCTCATCACGGCTTCAGTTGCCAACATATGTTTTCTAAGATTGCGATTCTTGACATTCTTCTTGACTAATTCCCAGGCTTCCTCTCTATTCATAAATATAGCTCCTTCCAGGTATAAATCCAATACAACAAAACCCCACCGTGCCGTTTTTGCCTCCGGGTAATTTTGAACCCGTCTATGGACAAGTGGGTGCTCTACTAGTAACAGAAGAGGATTTCGTAGAGGCTCTTATGTCCCCTCGTGAATTACTCCCTGGTGTTCCAGAAATCGAGCTCCCTGTGTATAGGTGTTGGGTCAAAATTTTCTAAGGCTATACGGACACGGTCGGGTCTTATAAAGCGAAGGTGAGGTTAAGAACCTCGTTCGCCATTCTAATTATATCACAAATCTCAGCCCTTTGCAAGCTTCTACGCAAAAATGCCCCTTTTTTAGATAATAAAGTCTATTATTCCTTGTATAATGCTAAAAGACCGCACCTTGAAGTGCGGCCTTCCTTTACCTTTAATTATCTATCTAAATCTTAGTAAAGCCCCTATTCCGATTCCCTCCCCCATATTCCTCAGCTCAGCTAGAGCATCTGGATCGTGAACGAACTCAACCTCGCCACCCTGGCTAAGTGTTAAATCGACCATCTCACCTATCAGATCAGGAATAGGTTCAACCTTCTCACTACAGATCGGGCAATCCTGCTCGTTCGCATCGCTTACAAGGTAATTACATTTTCGACATATTCCGCCGGATAGAGTTAAATCTCCCTCTATTATCAAAACCTGTACTTGCCCCTCTTGCAAGGCCATAAGAGTCATCTCTAAACCAGCTATACCATATCCAGTGGGAGATAACTCCTCCTTCAAACGAGCTACTACTTCCCTCTCCCCAGCCCTCTCTGTTTCATCCTCCACTTTGTGAGATTCAGCCAAAACCTGTTTTATAGAGGAGTTATCGACATCGAGATGAAGATGACCTACTACGAGTTTCTGAAGATTGCTGGGCAAAGTCCTTTCGAACTCTGAAGCTACTTCAGGTAGCGAACCACCGATTATCAGATGATTGAACCTTTCCTTTTTGAAAAGCTCCTTTACTGCCTCCACCACCCTCTTCAGGTGTAGGTGAACATGATACTCCTGATGTCTGTCTATCCTGCGTTCCGCTCTGCCAAACCATCTACCCCATCCCCCTTCTTTTGCCTTGCCTGGAACATCGTCAAATACCTCCGAATACTCCTCGATCTTTCCCATATAGACAAGGAATATCCGAGCATTCTCCTTATTAGCTAAAACTACACAATAACGATGATATTCATCTAACAAATGCATTAACTCACGAGTATATGGGGTGACATCGACCCTTATCCCATTCCTAACCGAATGAGGTAAACGATAGATCTGCCAGAAGTTCTCACCTGAGGAGGAGAAAATAGCAAGCCCCTTAGTGCCTCCTCTCTTCTTCATACTCAAATTTATAAAGTTCTCTATCTTCTTCAGATCATCTTCGATCGATTTCTGAACCTTTCTATCTAATTCGCTCTCCTTTAGGAATCCCTCCCTGATCTCTTTAATTAGATTCTTAAGGTTGGTTTCATATTCCTCGGGCTTGGGATATTTCCCTCCATCAACATCAAGATAAAGGCTAGTTACTAAATATCCCTCTCCGCTCTCAAAATCATTAAGTCGCTTCACCTGTTCTCGAGTAATAAGCTTTTCTTCTCCTTCAGAAACTCTCATTGCCATTAACCATCACACTCCTCTGTTGACATCTCAATCTCTTATCAACAATTTACTTTCGATATCCCTTAACCGCTCTAATATTATGATATCCGTATTAACAACTTACCCTTTAAGTGATTTATAACATAATTCCCGAAATTTGTCAAGCCCCTAAAAGAGACAGCTTATTCACTAACCTATGATATAATAGCCGAAGCTTATCTTCAGTAATTGCGACTAAAATAGCGCTGGGGAACCTCGGACCTCACCCTCATGATTGATTATTGAGATATTAGTAAGAATGACAAACTTATATCCCTATAGACATCGAATAGACTGAGTATGGCTAATTGCCTATACTAAATGAGATTATCAAAATGAGTGCATTTTCCCTCAGAAATTTGATAAAATCTATATCATCTACATTTATAGTCAGGATTCCAAAGAAGAAGAGAAAGATCGAGCTGATCTCTGATCTGGAGGCTAAAAGGTTAAGAGCTAAGCTTATCATAAGAACTAAAGGGACAGTTAAAGAAGTCCCAATAGATAGAGCAGTGATAACCATAGGAAGGGGAAATGATAATGATATAGCTCTCCCTGATCATCGAATATCTCGGCATCACACTAAGATAGTTTTGCGAGACCATACCTTCTTCATCAGTGATCTGGGAAGTGCTAACGGGACCTTTCTCAACTCCAAGAGAATTAAAGAAGCCGAATTGAGTAATGGAGACATAATATCACTGGGATATAATACCGCTAAACTCGAATATAGACAACAAATATATAAAGTGCCTGAAATCAGAAAAAGTGTGGAAATAGTAAGAGAGAAAAAGCCAGCTTCAGATCTCAAGGAGATTCCCGCGATCTTGACTAAAACAACCATTTTTAATACCAAAAAGGTATTCCCCTTAACCGAGTTTATGACTACTTTAGGAAGAGATAGGACTAATAATATAGTTTCCACTAATATAACTGTTTCCCGCTGGCATACTATGATTCTATATCATACGGATCGCTTTGTAATATATGATCTCAACAGCACTAATGGAACTTGGGTTAATGACAAGCCCATCAGTTGGCGAGAATTAGAGGATGGAGATAAAATAAAACTTGGCGATGGTGATGAATACCAATTCGAGCTTAAGAGGATACTGGAAGAGGCTGAGCCAGGAGATAACACCGTTCGGGTAAGACCTCAAATCCCAAGCTGGGAGCGGATGATCGAGTCTATAAAGATCGGCATATTAGTGAGTGGAACGAACAATCGGATAATCGTGATAAATAAATCAGCAGAGATATTACTAGAATTGCGAAGAGAACAACTTTATAACAACTATCTCTGGAACTTCCTCCCGATACTTGCCTCCAGCCAAATAATGGAGACGATGGAGAGTTTTTCGGCTGGAGAGAGGAAGGAGAGGGTATTAACTCTAAATATCAATAATAGAGATCTGAAATGGGAGTTCTTCCCCTTCAGCGATAGGAGAGGATACTTAGGATCGATAATTATGATCGGAGAGAAGAAGGAAGGGGAAAGCGATTCCTCTCCAGAGGAAAACCATAGAGAAATGCTCTCCTCCAAAGAAACTGTAGAAAGATTAACTGATCTTATCATTCAGCAGTTCGATGCTAATTTGACCACCAGACAGCGAGATTTCCTACGCGGTTTTATGGTTATAGAGATCAGCAGAATCTATAAAGACCTCCGCTGGAGATTCTTAAACGAACTTATCAGACCTCAATGACTCCCTTAGTACTAGGTATGCTCTCGATCCGCTCGTCGATCTGAGTCGCCATATCCAAAGCCTTCGCTAGCGCTTTGAAGAGAGCTTCAGCTTTATGGTGATCGTTAGTTCCATACAATACCTGAGCATGGAGATTGATCCTAGATTCAAAAGCAAACGATTCTAAGAAGTGTCTGATTAAATCTGTTCCCAGCTCCCCGATCTTAGGTGTGGAGAACTCAGCCTCGATAACGGCATAAGGACGTCCCCCGATATCCACCGCGACTCGCGCTAAAGCCTCATCCATAGGGACATAAGCCCATCCCATCCTTTTAATACCCCTTTTATCCCCTAAAGCCTCGTTAAAGGCTTTTCCCAATACTATTCCCACATCCTCAACGGTATGATGTTCGTCTATCTCTAAATCTCCCTTCGCCTTTATGGTCAAGTCAAACAATCCATGCCTGGCAAAGGAGTTCAGAAGATGATCTAAAAATCCTACGCCAGTTTCTATATTTGCCTTTCCCCTTCCCTCTATGGTAAGATTGACCACTACCTGAGTCTCTCTAGTTTCTCTATTGATCGAAGATCTGCGCACTTATCTTAACCCCCCTAAAATAAAGCCTCAAGATAGAGAACAATATCCCAACTCGCTCATTGCTCTTAGGAATTGATCACCTCCCTCAAATCTATCTTCCTTCTTTTATTTAACCGATCTAACTGCTATTCTACCTTCCATCCACAAACCTCTCTCAACTCCTCCAGAAATATCCTATTA
>CAZSTA010000096.1:0-13201 GCA_964609495.1 uncultured bacterium
ATTCCTTATTTAAGTTGATTATAGATAAAACGGAGCAGTCACTATTTCGTATAACAAGTTATATCCGAACTTAGTTCGCATATCATTCCAATTAATCATTATATCCGAATCACTATGAAGTTATAATCTTATACTTATCACCCCTTCAACTGTAAAGTATCCAAAGGATTTTTTATCTTACTCAATTCTCTATTACTTACATGTGTATATATCTCTGTTGTTTTAGAACTTTTGTGTCCCAATAATTCCTCTTGTTCCAACAGAAAGAACCAGGTGATGTCAATCGTTCTTGAGTCATTATCATCCTCAACAGCGTGATTTATATATATTATACCTCAATTCTTGGTGTATGTCAACGCTATTGAGAAAGACTACCCCTTATCAAAAAATGATAGAATTTTTATTATAGCCCTGTCGGAAGAAGGAACACTCCAAGATTTGTCTTCAGGATGCCACTTATAATCACCAATAGTTTTAATCTTTGCAATATAACGTGGATCATAAGGAAATGAAACCTTTATTCTTTTTTTCGGCTAGACCTAAAGGAACGAAATGCTGAATCTGAGTTGGGGCATCAGCTCATGGGCTAGGTGATGTAAGACCACATGATATGGCTATCACTGCTTGATCCCAGAATCCCACGACTAAAGTCCTGGGAGTATGTCAATTTAGATAACGTTATATCTTCCCTCCGCCAGCTCTCCAATACTCTCCTTGCTTCTCCGATCGCTCTCCTACTTCGGAGATATCTTCTCTATTCCCCCTAAGCGATCTCGCAATACCTCGGGGATAATAACACTTCCATCAGGCTGTTGATTGGACTCCAATATAGAGACTAAAAGCCTAGAGGTAGCTAGACCAGAGCCATTTAAGGTATGAACGAATCTAGTCCTCCCTCCATCCTTAGGCCTGTAGCGGATATTCCCCCTTCGAGCTTGGAAATCCTCACAGTTGCTACAGGAGGAGACCTCATAATAAGCCTTTTGAGCAGGAAGCCAAACCTCCGCATCATAGGTCTTAGCCGCTTGCATTCCCATATCACCGGTAACCAGAAGAGTGATTCGATAGTATATACCTAACTTCTGAAGGATATCTTCCGCATCCCTAACCAACTTCTCCAACTCATCATAAGATGTCTCGGGAGTAGTGTATTTATACATCTCTACCTTGTTAAATTGATGAACCCTAATGAGGCCCCTTTCTCCCGCCCCATACGTTCCAGCCTCTCGACGGAAACATGCGGTATAAGCGGTGTAGCGGATGGGAAGCTCCTCCTCACTCAAAATCTCTTCTCGATGAAGGCCGGTCAACGAGACTTCGGAGGTAGGAATTATATATAATTCATCATCGCGGCATTTGTAGAGTTGCTCCTCAAATTTCGGTAGATTTCCCGAGGTGAACATAGTGTCCCTATTAACCAGATAGGGAGGTATGATTTGAATATACCCCTTACTCATATTAATCTCCAACATAAGGTTGAGCAGAGCCATCTCCAATTGGGCCCCCAAGCCCCGATACATCGGGAATTGAGCCCCGCTGAGCTTCGCCGCTCGCTTGAAATCAAGTATCCCTAACTTCGTTCCTAGTTCCACATGGTTCTTTATAGGAAAATCAAACTCCCTCTTCTCCCCCCATTCCCTGACCACGATCTTATCTTCCTTATTCTGACTCACTGGAACGCTATCGTGAGGGATGTTGGGGAGCATTGAGAGGAGATAATAGCTCCTCTCCTCCAATTCCCTGAGCTTAGCTTCCTTATCCTTTATGATCTGGGAAAGCTCCCTCATTTCTGCGATCTCAGAGGAGGCCTCCTTTCCCTCCCTCCTCAATTGAGCTATCCTCTCCGAGGCGCTATTACGCTTGTTCCTGAGCGCATCCGTCTCCGTCGCCGACTTTCTTCGCTCCTCATCAACGCTCAGCAGTTCATCCAAGCTAATGCTAGGATCTCTACTACGTAATTTCTTCTCTATCTCTTCGGGATTCTCTCGGATTAATCTTAGATCTAACATTTATATTTCCCCTTCCTCGTCGCTTATCGATTTGACTGAGAAGCAGTCATCTTATTTTCCCAGATACTATACCATCTCTCCAAATCCCTCTGAAGAGCATCGAACTCCTGAGTCAACTGACGCGAGCGATCTGGATCTTTGTATAACTCAGGATCATTAAGATCATCAGCCAAAGCCTCCATCGAACTTTCCAGAGCGGAGATTTTATTCTCAACCTCGGTCAAGGAGAAACGTTCTTTATCAAGGAGCTTATTCTCCCTAGTCGGCCTCTCCTTTTTCTTCCTATTAACTCTGCTCATCTCCTCGGCAAGTTGAGCCGCTTGTCTTCTCTCTTCTTCTTTTCTCTCTCTATAGTAGGTGTAATTACCAAGATACATCCTCACTCGCTTATTATCGATCTCGTAGATGCGATCGACTATCTTATCTAGGAAGTATCTGTCATGCGATACAACCAGGATCGTTCCCTCAAAGCTGGTGAGAGCTTCCTCCAAAACCTCCCTCGATTCGACATCTAAGTGATTAGTAGGCTCATCCATCATCAGGAAGTTGACGTTGGATAGCATCAATTTGGCAAGCATTATTCTGACCCGCTCTCCGCCGCTCAGCTCTCTTATCTTCTTAAAGACCTTATCACCGGTGAAGAGGAAGCCTCCCAAAAATTTACGTGCCTGAAGAGGATTCATCTCCTTTGTCCCCCTGATCTCATCTATAACCGCCCTATCGAGATTCAAATTTTCGTGTTCCTGATCGTAATGTCCGATTATAACGTTAGCCCCTAGATAAGCATCCCCGGAGGTGGGTTCTTCTAAACCAGCTATTATATTTAATAAGGTGGATTTTCCAGTGCCATTAGCTCCAATGATCCCCACCCTTTCACCATAGCGAACCAATATATTAACCTTTTCGAAGAGGAGATTGGAATCGAATTTTTTACTTAAATTCACTACGCGCACCACGTCGTTGCCACTCCTCCTCTCGAAATCGAACCTGAGCTTTATTCGGCGACGTGGCTTTTTTGGCCTCTCAACTCTCTCTACCCTCTCTAAAGCCTTCATTCGGCTTTGAGCTTGCCTAATAGCCTTTACCCCGCGTTGCATATTAAGGCGAATAAATCCCTCCATCTTTTTAATCTCACGCCGTTGAAGTTCGTAATCCTTCTCCCTCTTGGCTAAACGTCCTCTTTTCTCCTGAACGTAATAGCTGTAATTACCTTTATACTCCTCGATATGATGAGCTTCGAGCTCCAGGATACGGATTACTATCTTATCTAGAAAGTATCGGTCGTGAGAAACTATCAAAACCGCTCCTTTATATTGCTGGAGAAATCCCTCTAACCACTCGACTGCTGAGATATCTAGATGATTAGTCGGCTCATCTAGAAGTAGGAGATCCGGCTCTTGCAGGAGAAGTTTAGCTAGATCAGCTCTGGTCTTCTCTCCTCCGCTGAAGGTCTCGATATTTCTTTTGTATTCATCGGGGGAGAATCCTAATCCACTCAATACCGTCTCTATTCTATGCTCGTAGGTGTATCCTCCTTTGACATCATATTCCTCCACTAAGCGACCATATTCCGCCATAACTTCGCTTAGTTTTTCCTCATTCGAAGCGAAAAGAGCCATCCTTCTCTCCAGCTTGGAGAGATCCTTCTGCATAACCTTCAGGTGAGAAAATACCTTGCTCATCTCTTCAAAGAGGGTATTTCCAGAGGAGAAGCTAGGATCTTGAGTTAAATATCCGATAGTCATATCCTTTTTGAATTTGACTACTTCTCCTCTCTCAAATTCCTCCGATCCCATAATTATTCGGAGGAGGGTGGTCTTGCCCGCTCCATTGGGACCTATAAGCCCTACTTTCTCTCCCCTCCTCAATATGAGAGAGATATCCTCCAGAACTACTTCTGGGCCATAAGCTTTATGAATCTCATTTAACTCTAATAAGACCATCTTTATCGTCCGCTTCCGTGATATATAGTCAAAAAATACCTGCATTGATCATCCCTTGCAGGCTCTCCCTAGAACTTATAGGGATAACTCTAAACTATACTAGAGATTGCAAATAGCTCTAAATTTATAGTTAGCTCTTCTCCTGCTCTCCAATTTACACAATTATAAACTAATCTTGGCTTTGTGTCAAGATATTTTTCGGTTGTGGTGTGTATAAATTGGGGACCTCGGAAACCCTAGCACTTGCACATCAGAAGCGTTTGTAGTATAATGTTATTATGATTAGATCGTTATTAAGGATACAGATATGAATAGAGCAGATTCCAAGCCTAAATTCTTTGCCGATTGTATGCTGGGTAAATTAGCTAAATGGATGAGGGTGATGGGATATGATACCCTATACTCCTCGGATTTAAATGATGCTGAATTAGTGCAGATAGCTCGAGCTGAAGGGAGAACAGTATTAACCAGAGATAGGCAGATGATCAAGCGTAAAAATGCCTCTTTTCTCTTTATCGAAAGCGAATACCTGGAGGAGCAATTGAAACAGATCATCCAAGAATTAGAGTTAGAACTTGACGATGCTCCCTTCACCCGTTGTGCTATCTGTAACACCCCTTTGGTAGAGGTGAACAAGGAAGAAGTTGAAGATAGCGTGCCTCCCTATGTCTTTTCCACCCAGGAGAAGTTTGCTAAATGTCCTATCTGTAATCATTATTACTGGCGAGGAACACATTGGGAGAGGATGAGAGAGATGCTTGATAAGATTAAAGGAGAGTTATAGAACATGGGTTGAAGCCTCTTATCATCAGGCTAGGGGATGAAGAGTCATTATTTGATAAGTAAGCATGTAAAAGTTTGTGCTAGCAGATTTTAAGTAGCTTTTCGCTAGGGAGTTCAAGATATAAATCCCCCCTCACCCTGGCCCTCTCCCACGAGGGGAGAGGGAACATCGAGATAGAGCTTAAGTCTATGCTTCGCCCTATTTCTCGTCCCCCCTCCCTCGATGGGAGGGGGATAGGGGGAGGGTGATTTAATGGGAGTTCAATTTCCCAGCACAAAGTTTACATCTTACATTTGATAAAAAAACGCTTGACAATTTCGCATACTTATCTTATACTATATATAACTGCATAGGTTGTTCCTTATTGATCTTTGCTGATAAATCAGGAAAGAGAAAGTTGGCATAAGCTAACTTCTGCCACAAGGTTTGCCTCGTTCTGTGTCACACTTTAGTTGAGGGATGGACATAAAAATGGAAAGGAGGGATTTTAAGAAGAAAAGACTTCTCGATAATTAAATTTTACTATTCTAAAAAAGAGGAGGTATTTTCACAGATGTTGAGAAAAGTGCTTATATTATCACTGGTGGTCTTTTTAGTCTGCGCTCTAGCAACAACTGCTAGCGCTGCTAAGGCTAAACTAGTTTTCTGGACGATGTGGGCTGGAGATGCCCACCTAGAAGTTCAGAGAGGATGGGCGGAGGACTTTGCCAAGGAGAATCCAGATGCTGAAGTTACGGTAGAAGTTGTTCCTTGGGGTGAGTATTATGAGAAGTATCTAGCCGCAATCGCAGGGAAAACTCCTCCAGATCTAGGAGTTCTGCCTCCTGAAACTGCTGTTCAATTTGGCGCGGCGGGTTGGATGGAGGCTGTAGAGGACGCTTTGGAGGAGTTCGGCATAGATAATATCTACGAGAGTTTGGTTGCTCTACACACCTATAAGGGACATACCTGGGCTGCCCCTCATGTCAACTACTGCCAAGTCCTATTTGTTCGCGAGGATTTTTTAGAAGAGACGGGATGGACTGTGCCCTCTGAGGAAGCCCAGGCTTGGACTTGGGATGAGATGAGACAGATCGCTGAGAAGATGACCGAGGATACCGATGGTGATGGGGAGATTGACAAATGGGGTATCGGAGGAGAGATAGTCACCCTAAACCGCTCCCATGGCACCGAACACGCAGTCGCTATGGCGATGAAGAGACATGGAGTCACATATCGAGATTTAGAGGGGAATATAACCTTCGATACTCCTGAGACGGTAGAGGCCGTTCAGGGGATTACCGATCTATTTCTCAAGTATAAGGTTATGCCTCCTGGCTCCCCCGGATATGGACCCGAGTTTACTATGCTCTATGAGACCAACAAGATCGGTATATTTGGTGCTAGTTCCAGCAACTATTTCACCTTCCAGAACGAGAGCCCCGAGGCCTTTGAAAAGACGATTCTCCTGCCCTATCCTACTGGACCTATGGGTGGCTCCAACTGGATCTCCCCGGATGGAATAGGGGTATTCAAAGGCACTAAGGATGTCAAGTGGGCTAAGGAGTTCGTCAAGTTCTACCTGCGAGATGATAACATCAGAAAATGGGCAAAGGCGACAGGTGGACTATGTGCGACCAAGAGCGGGAATGAAGATCCCCATTTCCAGGAAACCCTGTTTAAAGTGCAAAGTGATCAGATCGGTTGGGGTTGGGCTACGAGAACCAATGGTTTGATGGTAACTCCCTCTGATGGAGAGATCATTGGAATGTATGTCTATCAGGATCTGATTCAAGATATCGTAAGCAAGGGGATGTCCGTTGAGGATGCGGTTAAGAAGGCTACTGAGACGATGAAAAAACTACCTTCCATTCGTCAGAAGTTGTAAGATAATTCTCTAAGAGGGGGAGATTAGTTCTCTCCCCCTCCTTATGAGGAGGAGAGTTAGTTGAAAAGAGCTATTAGAAACGCTTTGGAGAGGGAAGATATATGCGCCTTTATATTTCTCGCCCCAGCATTTGTCTTCTTCCTAGCTATAATGCTCTATCCGCTGCTTTCCGGGATCCGAATATCTTTCTTCGAAAAATCCTTGATCTATCCAATAACTAATTACATTGGCTTAGGGAACTATAAAGAACTGCTTTATGATAAACAATTCTGGATATCATTTCGCAACACTGCTTTATGGACCATTTCCGTCACCCTGCTCAATTTTCTAGTGGGACTTGGGCTGGCTCTACTTCTAAATCAAAGCTTCAAGGGAAGAGGCATTATTCGGGCTATATGGCTACTTCCCTGGGCAGTCCCCACTATCGCGGCTTCCTTAACCTGGCGCTGGATGTATGAGCCTGAGGCCGGGGTTCTAAATTATATATTGAAGAGGATGGGATTAATTACCTCTAATATCCTGTATCTCACTCACGTTTCCACTGCTTTAGTCTCGGTAATCATCGTTGCTATCTGGAAGGGATATCCCTTTACGATGATGGCTTTATTGGCTGGTCTGCAATCTATCCCCCAGGAGTTATATGAAGCCGCCCAGATAGACGGAGCCTCCGTCTGGAAGAGATTTATATATATCACCCTCCCTTCCTTAGCTCCTCTGATAGTTATCCTAACCACCTTACAAGTGATCTGGAACTTCAACCATTTTGATATAGTATATCAACTGACTCAGGGAGGCCCTGGAGATGCGACGAGGTTGTTAAGCACAATCGTTTATATGACTGCTTTTGGGGGAACAAGACTCGGCTATGGTTCAGCAATGGCAGTAATTATGCTTATCTTCCTTCTCATATTCAGCTATGTATATTTCACTTTATATAGAAGAACAGGTAAAGAGGGTGTGTAAAAGCTTATTCCTGCCATTAAATCCTACTTTCATAAGGAGAAGATGAAAATGTTCTTATCTCACAAAACTAGAGGGGCAATAGGTCAGATATTTTTTTATGCAATAGTTATTATTATAACTATACTCCTTGCTTTTCCTCTATACTGGATGTTTTTGACCTCTTTAAAGCCGCTCGATAAGATATTTGTCTATCCTCCAACTTTTATCACCAAGCCAGATCCTGAAAACTATATAACAGTCTGGAATAAGATGGGTTTTTCGCGCTTATTTTACAATACCGCTAAAGTAGCTCTTCTAACAACGATATTGAGTGTATCAGTAGCTTCCCTAGCTGGATATGCGATCGCCAGATTCAGATTTAAAGGACGTGATATTATCGGTTTGTTGATCTTAGGAACTTATATGTTCCCGGGGGTTCTTCTCTTGATACCGATCTACGTCTTTATGGCACGAATTAATTTGGTCAATACTCATACCTCTTTGATCATAGCGGTAACTACCTTCTCGCTTCCCTTCTGTATATGGATGCTCAGAGCTTATTTTACTACTCTTCCCACAGATCTCGAGGATGCGGCTAGAATAGATGGATGCAGCCGTCTAGGAGCACTGATTAGAATCGTATTGCCTCTTTCTGCTCCTGGGATAGCGGCTACAGCGGTATTCGCTTTTATCGCCGCTTGGAATAATTATCTATTCGCTCTTACCTTTATAACCTCGGAGGGGAGGAAAACTTTACCTCCGGCTATATCAACCTTTATTACTAGGGAGGGGATTCACTGGAATCTCCTTATGGCTGGAGGGATGGTCGCTACTGTTCCGGTGATCATATTTTTCCTCATATTACAAAGATACTTAGTCAAAGGTCTAACTCTGGGGGCTATAAAGTAGATATATACACCTCCTTCGCAGACGGTCACTTGAATTATAGGCTTTAGCCAATAGTAAAACCAGCCACTGATGTGATGTGGGTGGTATTTTTTTAATCTCTTAGGCTCATTACATTTCGTAAGATATGCCGATTTGGTAGCATAGACGAGGTCGATTATTCTAAGCTGCGCGTAATTGATGATCTCGCCCATCTTTCCGCTCACTTTGTTCAAACCGCCATCGCTACGCCCCGGTTCGCTCCACTTTAACCAAATGCCTTTGACACTTCGTAAACACGAAGGACATTAGGCGATGTAAAATTGGAGGAAAATTATGGGTAAAAAAAGGAGGAATTCAGGTATGCTAATTCCAACAATAGTAATGGGGGTGCTGGCAATTGTCCTTCTTATCATAGGATATTATAAGGGACAAGGGCAACACATCAGTGGTATGAAATCAGCCCTGAATATGACGGTTCAGATCCTACCGTTGTTGTTTTTCTCATTTATCGTAGCTGGTATGGTTCAGATTCTTATCCCTCGAGAACTACTATCAAAGTGGATAGGTGTGGAATCTGGTATGCGAGGGATATTCATCGGTGCATTAGCCGGCAGTTTGACCCCTGGAGGTCCTTATGTTACTTTACCCATCGCGGCTGGACTTTTACGTTCCGGGGCGAGTGCGGGGACTATGGTTGCCTTTCTAACAGGATGGTCATTATGGGCAATTCAACGATTGCCGATGGAAGTAGGAATAGTGGGTTGGAAATTCGCCCTCATTCGTCTTGCAAGCACCTTTTTCTTCCCCCCTATTGCTGGATGGATAGCTCAGATGTTCTTTGCAGGTGTTAAATGAATATCAGCGATGCAGAGGAAACGTTTCTATTTGAAACTTTAAATTCACCCGCCCCTTTGTTGGGCGGGAAAAGGAGGAATGATAGTATGCTTAAAGAACTACGTCTTGATGATGAAGCTCCATGGAAGAAGCGCTTTCGCGCGCCAGTGGTTCTGTGGACACAGCTTGCCAAGGCAGCGCCAACTCGCGGCCTAGCAGGCAGCAACAAATCGGGAGTGTTCCAACTGTATGCGTGGGATGTGCCTACTGGTGAACTGAAACAATTGACGGACCGACCTGAGGGAATGCTGTTTGGGATAATATCGCCAGATGGTCATTATGTATATTACCTGGACGATAAGCAAGGCAATGAAATCGGGCACTTTGTGCGTGTTCCCTTTGAGGGTGGTGAGCCACAGGATATCACGCCAGATATGCCCCTCTACTCATCATTTAGTTTTACCGTGAGCCAAGCAAGTAATCTCATCGGATTCACCCTGGCTGATCCTGATGGTTTTCACCTGTATCTTATTGACTTGAGACTTGAGAGTTCACTCGGCACCCCGCGGATGCTCTACCAGAGCAAGAGCCTTACTTTTGGGCCTTTTCTTTCTCACAGGGGCGAGATCACTGTGATAGCCTCCACCGAGCGCACGGGTATGCAACATTACAGTCTGCTAGCTTTTGACACCATCAGCGGTGAGCAGATCGGAGAATTGTGGGATGGACCGGAGAACAGCCTGGGAGCTGTTGCTTTTTCACCTGTTGCCGGTGATTATCGCCTACTGGGAACGACCAACCGAACCGGTGTTACAAGACCCCTCATCTGGAATCCGCGCACAGGCGAGCGCGTTGACCTGGCGTTTGAGGAGCTGGAAGGTGATATCTCTCCGCTGGACTGGTCACCAGATGGGAAGCGTATCCTGCTGTGCCAGTTCAACCGGGCTGTCCAGCAACTCTATATCTATAACTTGACAGATAAAACTTTGAAGCGGTTGGATCACCCCACTGGTGGACTGTGGGCGTACTTCGGACCGGAGGGAGAGATCTTTGCTCAGTGGCAAGATTCGACGCATCCGTCACAACTTATCGCCCTGGATGATGAAACAGGCGTCCAAACGCGCACTGTGTTGGTGGCAGGCGAGGTGCCACCGAGTCATCCCTGGAAGTCTATCACCTTTACCTCGTCCGACGGGCAGGAGATCCAAGGATGGCTTGGCTTACCTGACGGTGGAGGTCCGTTCCCCACAATCCTGCATACACATGGGGGACCTGAGGCTGTGACGATCGAGAACTTTTCTGCTGATAGCCAAGCCTGGCTCGATCACGGCTTTGCCTATCTGACGATCAACTACCGCGGCTCAACCACCTTCGGTCGAGAGTTCCAGGAGCAACTCTGGGGCGATCCAGGTCATTGGGAAGTGGAGGATATGACTGCCGCCCACGACTGGCTGATCGAGCAGGGTATCGCCAGACCAGATCAGATATTGCTGACTGGATGGTCCTACGGTGGTTACCTGACTCTGCAGGGACTAGGCAAAAGACCTGATCTGTGGGCAGGCGGCATGGCAGGCATCGCCATATCTGATTGGGCTGTGATGTATGAGGATGCGGCAGATACGCTAAAGGGATATCAGGTAGCACTCTTCGGAGGCACGCCGGAGGAGAAGCCAGAACAATATGCGGCCAGTTCACCTATCACCTATGTGGAGAACGTCAAAGCGCCGGTGCTCATCATCCAGGGACGCAACGATACGCGGACCCCAGCGCGTCCGATTGAGATGTTCGAAGAGAAGATGAAATCTCTCGGCAAGTCCATCGAGGTCCACTGGTTCGACGCAGGACATGCAGGCTCGTTTGCGCAAGTTGAGCTGTCCATCGAGAATCAAGAGCTTATGCTTCGCTTTGCCTATCGCATCCTGAGTGGACGTTGATCATGTTGCGGATGGATATTGACCTGTGACCTTCTGGGATGTAGTAAGAAGGAGAAATATACTCTCTGCTGTGACGAAGCGGCGGGCGAACTCTGTGCTCGTCGCTTCGTAAACCACCACGTTAATTGAATATATGCTCAACTCTCAAATTTTTCTCTTAAAACTTGACATTTTAAGATTTTTTTGGTATAATATAGTTGAATATATGTTCAACTATTTGTTTTATTATAATCCCAAGGTTGGTGATATTATGACTACCGAGGTAGAAAGTATAGCTGATGATATCTGCGAGGTATATAGTGTCGATAAGGAAAGAGTAAAACGCGCTCGGGAGAATATGAAATCCGATCCCACAATTTATGATATATCTGAGACCTTCAAGGCTCTTAGTGACCCTACCAGGATAAGGATCATATTCGCCCTATCTCAAGAGGAGATGTGTGTTTGTGATATAGCTTGTCTATTGGGTCTAACCGAATCAGCTATCTCGCATCAGTTGAGGATATTGAGGAATCTTCGCTTGGTAAAATATCACAAGGAAGGAAGAATGGCATATTATTCCTTAGATGATCATCATATCAATAACCTGTTAGATCAGGTGATCGAACATACCGAGGAGAGATAAATATCGGCTTCCTTTTTTATTTTCTCGAATGATTGAATATCTGTTCAACTGTTTGTATAAAGAAAGGATGTGGGGATAATGCGGACAAGCTTGGAGATCCCTGTAGTTCTACCCACCAATGGAAGTTGTGATCTGTGTATAAATAGGTTGAAGGATTCTCTTAACGCCTCATCGGGAATAGAGCATATCGAGGTGAAGCCCGATAGATCTGAGATGTTGATCGACTACGATTCTAATCTTATATCTCTGGAAAAGATAGAGGAAGAGGCTAAGGAAACTGGTATCGCTCTAGCTAAGAAGTATAACCACGAGCATTTCGATCTGGCTGGGATCGATTGTCCAGACTGCGCCCTGACTCTGGAGAAGGCGATCTCTCGGCTTAGAGGTTCGATCTGGGTGTCAGTGAACTTCGCTTCCTCGAAGATGCAAGTCGAGTATGAAGCTGATAAGCTCGACCGGGAAACCATCATATCTCGGATAAGAGAGCTAGGCTATGAGGTGAGCCGAGTAACCAAGCCCTTGGATGAGAGAGGCAATATGACTCCTCGTTTAGAAGTGGAAGCTGAGGAGAAAGAGCAGTGGGATAGAAACAAGAAATTGATAACCACTATAATCTCAGGTATATTTGCTGGAGTTGGACTTATACTTCATATCTCAGGTTATCAAGCATCTACTACTATCCCTATCTTTCTGGTAGCTATAATCTCGGGAGGGATTTTCGTAGCTCAGAAGGGATTCTACGCTCTGCGAAGTTTAGCTTTAGATATGAACTTCCTTATGACAATAGCGGTGATCGGAGCGATGATAATCGGAGAATGGGCTGAGGGAGCGATGGTTATCTTCCTCTTCTCCCTAGCTAATCTTCTGGAATCCTCCAGTATGGATAGGGCTAGAAAAGCCATTCGCTCACTTATGAAGTTATCACCCAATATAGCTACCATCAGAGTTAATGGCCAGGAGACGAAGATCTCGATTGAGGAGGTAAAGATTGAAGATGTGGTTATAATCAAACCGGGAGAGAGGATACCCCTAGATGGAGTGATCATCAAAGGTGAATCCTCAGTCAATCAAGCGCCGATAACTGGAGAATCGATACCCACCCAGAAGAATAAAGGCGATGAGGTCTATGCTGGCACGATAAATGAAAGGGGCTACTTAGAGATAGAGGTTACCAAGTTGGTCAAGGACACCACCCTAGCTCGGATAATACATCTGGTGGAGGAAGCCCAAGCGCAGAAAGCTCCTTCCCAGAGCTTTGTTGATAAATTCGCTAAGTATTATACCCCTGTCGTTATTTTATCCGCTATCCTTATAGCCTCACTCCCGCCTCTAATATTCAAACAACCCTTCACCCCCTGGTTATATCGGGCGCTAG
>CAZSTA010000097.1:0-13036 GCA_964609495.1 uncultured bacterium
GGGTATATTATGGAGGTCAAGCTAGATGAACCCGACCTTGACGGATAGCCACAACTATCAACTGTCGAACTTGAGATGAAAGGAGGGAGATAGGTAGGAATATAGAAGGTAGATTTTTAAGATCGGTGGTATCAAAAATTTTTTAGGGAGGTAAAATCAGATGTTTAAAAGATTAGTAGTGGGATTGATGGTGGGATTATTGATAATTTCTATCCCACTGATAGTTGGTGCTGAAAAAGTGAAGATTACTTACTGGCATCAGTGGACAGGCCAGTGGACGCCAGTGCTAGCTGATATCGCTAAGATGTATAATGAAGCGCATCCAGATGTAGAGGTGAAAGCTGTTGTAGTGCCAGAAGATTTTACTCAAAGGCTTATGACCGCTATCACTACTGGTGATGTCCCTGATGTAGTAAGCCTGACTGGTAGTGGAAACCTTATGCTCGCTGAGAAAGAGGTTCTCATCCCTATCGATGAGCTTATGTCCCCTGAGGAAATGCAAGCCTTTAAGGATTGGGCAATGCCGGTCATTTGGGAGGTAAATGACTATAAGGGTCATATATGGGCAATAACCCCATATATAGATGTTCCGAGTCTATATTATAACGAGACTATGTTTGAAGAGGCTGGACTCGATCCTGATAAGCCTCCTCTGGACATAAAGACCTTAGATGAGTTTACCCAAAAATTAACTAAATATGATGTGAGAGGTAATATCGATAGGATAGGATTTTATCCCTCCTGGGGGATTGCGACCTGGGGTAATGCATTTGGAGGTAATCTCGTTAATGAGGCTGGGGATAAAGTAGTATTCAATGAGGACCCCAAGATATTAGCCGCCCTAGAATGGATCACCTCTTATTCTGAGGTGTTCGATGTTAAAAAGGTCGTGGCTTTCGAGTCAGGACTTGGTGAGGAAAGAGGAGGAATATTAGATCCGTTTATATCAGAGAGAAAAGCCATGGAGCAACAAGGACAGTGGGTGATCATAAACATAGCTAATTATGCTCCTGAAGATTTCTCTTATGGTATCACGTCTTATCTTCCCTGCCCGCCTGATGGGAGAAAGAACTCAGTTCTTACTCGTTCAGCCTATGGAGCTCTCGCTATACCTAAGGGTAGCAAGCATACAAAAGAGGGATTAGATTTCGCTACGTTCTGGGTAGGTTATAAAGCACCAGAGGAAAGAGCTAAGATATTCGAGTGGGGAGCTTGGATGCCTCTTGATAAGGGGCAAGAAGTCTGGAATTTGGAGAGTCTCCAGCCATACCTAGAGGAATATCCTCAGTTTAATATATTCAGGGATATCCTATTCGCTGGGAATTGGACGGTAATGAAGACTCCTGCTGACTCCTTCCTATTTGACAGATTGGATTCAGCTAATGATTATGCTAGGCTTCTCCAGAAGACTCCTAAGCAAGCCTTAGATGATGCCGCAAAAGAGGTTCAGCAAGAGCTTGATAGACTATTAGCTGAATAAGTGCGATATAAGAGCCTATGAGGACTCCTCATAGGCTCTTTGCTAATCCGAATAAAAAGCTAAATTAGGAGTATGAAGATAATTATGAAGAGAGAATATAAGGAATTTATTAAGCGATTAGCTAATCATATAATACTGATATTCTTCGCATTTCTGTTTGCTCTACCGCTATTTTGGATGATTTCAACTTCGCTTAAGATAAACAGACAGATATTTATATTTCCACCAGTATGGATACCAAATCCTATAGAATGGGGACATTATGGAAGAGCAATAAATTTTATTCCATTTTTTACATATCTAAAGAACACCGTAATTATCTGTGGATTTTCCGTAGTGGGATCTGTCCTGTCTTGCTCATTAGCCGCGTATGGTTTTTCAAGGGTTGACTGGCCAGAGCGAAATATCGTATTTATGCTCGTGCTAGCTACAATGATGATTCCTTTTGCTGTAACTATGATACCCCTTTTCATCGTATTTAATAAACTTCATTGGGTGAATACCTTCTATCCCTTGATTATACCTACTTATACTGCGCCCGCATTTTTCGTATTTCTTCTGCGCCAATTTTTTATGACTATACCAGCAGAAATTTCAGATGCGGCGCGAATAGATGGATGTTCAGAGTTTAATATCTATAGACAAATAATACTTCCCTTAGCGAAGCCAGCCTTAGCTACGGTAGGTTTATTTCAATTTATATGGAGCTGGAATGACTTTCTCGGCCCATTGATATATCTAAGAGATCAAAGTAAATACACCTTAGCAATTGGTCTTCAGCAATTTAGAAGCAGTTATCTTACCGAATGGGGAATGCTTATGGCGGCAGCCACTATGATGGTGTTGCCTATTGTTATAATATTTTTCTTTACCCAACGCACCTTTATTCAAGGTATTGCCCTAACAGGATTGAAGGGATAAAAAATTTCAAAAATTTTTTATCAAACCCCTTGACAAAATCCCGATTTATTGGTATACTATAGATAGCCCCAAGTGGTTGGAAGGGGAAGTTGAAAACCGGAAATTGCTGGATATGCCTTTGAGAAGAGCAGATATCTTATTTGAAGGGGTAGGATAGAGGCTAACTGATTAGGTTCTGAAGGCAAGGGATGAAACGGCTGGAATATCCTCGGAAGAGGGAATAGATTGAGCTTTGCAAAGCCTTAGCGATGTCTAGGAACTCGGAAGAAGATAGGAAAGTGATTTCGGAAATTGCTGGATATACCTAAGAGGAAGGCAGGAGAGAGAATCGCTTAACAGCGATCTTTTGAAGGCTCTAGGAAGAGGATGGGAAGGCAAGGGAAGGTGAGTAAATGGAACTGGAAGGTTACTTGGGGCTATTTTATTTTTAAATCTTGTTTATACTATGAAGCGAGCAATATTATTTGATTTTGGCAATACGTTAGTCAGCTATTATCATACTGGTGAATTCCCTCCGATTTTGAAGGCGGCGATCCGAGAAGTAAGAGGGTATCTGGAATATGAAGGCTTCCCGAAAGTTCCAGATGATCTGCTGGATGCTAGAGTTCAGCAGGAGAACTTTGAATCCAGCGATAGCCGAGTCCGACCATTAGAGGAGCGTCTTGCCCGCATTTTTGAAATTCTCATAAGTTGCCTCTCCCCCAAGCAAATTGATAATATGTGTAGGAGATTCCTCATCCCCATATTCAAAATTGCGAGGTGTTATGAGGATTCCCTAGAAGCGCTCGATATTTTACGGGATCGAGGTTACAAAATAGGAGTTGTATCAAACACGCCTTGGGGAAGTCCTGCCGAGCCATGGCGGGAAGAGGTCAATAGACATGGAGTAGCTGAGAGGGTAGATTCCATCGTTTTCTGTAGGGATGTCGGATGGCGAAAACCCTCGGAGATAATCTTCAAATTCTCATTAAATCAGCTTGGAGTTAGAGAAGAGAAGTGCATTTTTGTTGGCGATTCGATGAAGAATGATATTAATGGAGCCAGAGCTTGCGGGGTCGAAGCTATTTTGATCGATCGGCGGAATAGGGAGGATAATTCTGATGAAAGCCCTGTCAAGAATATGAGTGAGCTACTTCAAAGATTAGAGAAATTAAGGTAAATATTCTACCCTATTCCTATGGTTATAGAATTTGGAACTTTCTAGCCTTTCTCACTCAGTTCTCTCTCTTCTCCTCCCTCTCTCCCTCGGTGATAATAGCTCTGGGAGAACCACCCTCCTGTCTTCCTATCTGCAATCCCATAACTCGAAAAGCATACTCCAGACCCCTCTGTAAATTCTGCTGGGTCGCTATCCCGGTCAAATCCACCCCTAAGTGCACTATCGTCTGAGCTACCTCTGGTCTGATACCCACCATTATCACTTCCGAACCCAGCAACCTTGCCGCCTTCGCTACCTGCAACAGATGATTCGCTACTCCCGTGTCCATCACGGGCACCCCCGTAATGTCCATTATCACCACACTCGCCTGATATTGAGCTATAGAACTCAGCACATTCTCCATTATCTGCTGGGCTCTCTTAGTGTCTATCGTTCCCACCAGTGGCAACGCTATTATCCCCTCGTACACCGGCATCACTGGAGTCGACATCTCTTGTATCGTCTGCACAAGCTTCTTCTGAGACTCACTTGCCCTTGCTAGCTCCTCAATCCGCAGGTTGGCCTCTTCAATGAGACGAGCATTCTCCAAGGCTATCGCTCCTTGAGCAGCTAAAGCAGTGCAGATCGCTCCATCTCGCTCCGTAAATCCACCTTCTTTGTTGATAACCAAGAGACTACCTAGCATCCTCTCTCCGGCCTTCATAATACCGATTAATATGTCTCTGATCCCAGAGCTTTTAAATGACTCTCTCACATAAACTGTAAAAGGATTCTCCATAATGTCATTAAGGATCAAAGGCTCTCCCATAAACCATTTTCTTATATTCTCAGGATTACTCCTTTGGAAGCCATCAGCAGAGACGTAATATCTCTCGATCTCCTCATCACTCATACCATATCCAGGAGGATCACCAATTGTCGATCCATCTTCTTT
This sequence comes from uncultured bacterium, assembly GCA_964609495.1. Taxonomy (GTDB): domain Bacteria; phylum CAZSTA01; class CAZSTA01; order CAZSTA01; family CAZSTA01; genus CAZSTA01. The sequence goes on from CAZSTA010000097.1 coordinate 4,495, forward strand.
CGTAACAGATATAATCGCCTTCTCAGCTCCCAGCAACTTTGCTGAGTATGAAGTCATAGCCAGATATATCTCTTGCTTATCAGTCAAGGAGCTGATCTTTTGCATAGCCTCCTGCAACATATTCGCCTCCTCCAACTGATCCTGAATATCAGCCTCTCTCCCCTTCAAGATGAAATCTCTAGATGCTAAGTATAAGCCATATTCCAAAGCCCTGCTTAGGATTGAGAGCTCTTCAGGAGTTCCCCTTGCCTTTACCAGATGACTATATATCTCGCTGTGCATAATAGATGCCGAGACCGATGTGGATAGAAAACTATCCATATCCAAAGGAATTTGCGAGATAGCATTATCCTTGAACATAACAGCAGCTCTTTCGAAAACTTTTATACCCCCCTTGAATGATTCCACAAACCCCTGAATTACTTGATGATATATCTTTAATGCTTCTTCCCTGCTGGGTATTAATTCTCTCTCGGAAGCTCTAGTCTTCTCGTATAGTTTATACCATCTCTCTGCGATCTCCTGGGTATAAGGGGTAAGCTTCTCCCCTATTCCCTTCAATATTTGATTTTCCTCTTTTGATAGAGCAAACTCGGATATATTTTGGTATTCCATCGATCACACCTCCTTTAAGTATCAGCCGATCTTAGCCGAACTTTGCTGAAGCTGTTTAATATCACCTAAACCAAATTAATTTTTATGTTTTTATTATACCAAAAAATGTTAAATTTTGCCAGTATAAAATTATTCGATTCAATTTTTGGGGATAAGGTTTTCTAGTTGGGAGTGATATTTAGATTCTATCCTAATATGGTCTCAAAATTTGTATAGAAGGTAGGATACTCGAGGAGTGATTATTCTTCTTCATCATTCTTCTCATTCCATCCATATTTCAGAGCTAAATCACTGTAATCTCTCTTATATAGGAGCTTTATGTTGATATTGGGGTAAAGCTTCCTTAACTTTCTCAGCTTTCTATTCTTCCTAGTCACTAAGCTTTGCTTCATCGTGGTAAGCTCTATATATAGATCCTCTTCAGGAAGGTAAAAGTCTGGAGTGAAGGCTTCGGTAATATTCCCCTCTTCATCCCAGGCTAGAGGGAAGGTTTTAGGTTCATAAAGCCACTTTATGTGGTAGAAATCGAGAACTTGAGCAAATTCAGCCTCGCTTTTATGAGCAAAGATTATCTCTTTTTCATCACTCATTTAATAACATCGCTTCCTAATTACTCCTTTATTTATGCTTCTCCTACAACTCCTAAGTTAAGTTTTGTCTATCCTCAAACTGCTTTTTACTCCCTCCACCCTATTTATCTCCTTCAAGGGAAGGGTAGCACTCACTACATAATCCTTCAATTTATGATAATTAGTATTAATGCACTCATATATCCCTCTCGTTTGGAAGGATTCGATCATATCCTTTAGTATTTTATCGGCTAATCCCTTCTCTCCCTGCCTGAGACAGTATGATACCCAGCCAGTGGGAACAGCCCAATAAGCTCCATTCTGATACTCTTCCTTCTTAGCGGCAGGATGAATGATCTTCTCCCAGTAAGTTCCAGCGATCAGATGTCTTACCTGTCCTTCCATAACTACTTTATCATAGTTCTCTACGAAGAAGTGGCAGATCCTCTCTCGCTGTTCCTCAGTGGTCACTCCGATGTAAACTGCGTAAGCAGAACCCCAAATATCGGGCTGACGACAATCTCCACTAGCGGCTAAGAATAGGTCTGAGGAATCATCCCATAGACTCTCTAAAGATTCTTTAACTTGGGCGGCCTCGATTGAGTAAGCCTGTTCAATATCCTCTCTCCCAGTTTCCGCGGCCATCTCGGCCAGGAGGGATGCGGCTTCATAGTAGAGTAGAGAGGAGAAGAGGAGATTCCCAGTCTTGCCAATCGTGTCAGTAAAGCCATAGGGAGAATGTATCTGTATGGGGTCAATATGCACTAATCCCCAGATAGATCGGAGGACCGAACGCATAGCCTTAACTAGATGTTCAACGGTATCGAGAAAGAGAGAGGTATCCTTAGTCAGCTTCTGATACTCGCTCAAGATCTTAACTAAAAACTGGGGATTGTCAGTAGGAGGACGATCTCCCACTACTAGAAATATAGGAAAGCTTTCTTTATCTACTCTATCAGGAATCGCTCCATCATCCCTCTGATGCTCTAAAAGAAAGAGATAGGCGGTTCTGATATCCCAAGAGGTGAAGGCTTCGGGGCATCCTTCGATCATATAGCACAGATCGCGAGTCCACATAGCATTATAGTGACCACTCGTATCAGGACGAAAGATCGGGATACCAGTTATAGTGACATCTCGGCATTCCTCTATTAGACGGAGAGCCTCTTCCCTTAACCAGTCACTTCCTTCGATCTTCTTTATCGAAGACATATTATCACCTAGCCTTCATTTCGAGTGATTCTCTAACTTGGTCAGACGAAATCCTCTCTCCACTTCAGTATAGCAAAAGTCGAGCAACTTTTCAAGTAATTGACCTTCAGAAGCATATAAAATCAGGGATCTGATATCTAAATAGATTCAAGCTAAATCACCCTCCCCTAACCCCTCCCGTCAAGGGAGGGGAACTAAAGAGAGCAGTCTTATCTGGATGTTCCCTCTCTCCTTGTGGGAGAGGGACAGGGGAGATCATATCTTGTTTGAAATTACTTAGATTCCCAATTTTATATGCATCGTTGACCTTCTTCCTTGAGGATAAAATCTATCAATTTTTCATCTCACCTGGAATTGTTATATTCTCCCTCCCATATCTCGTGAAGTTCATCAGCCATTTCAATAAATCTCTCCTTACCCTCAACCCCCTCGAGCCATCTCTGAGGAATGTTTTCCATTCCATTAAAAGCTCCACTTATAGCTCCAGCGACAGCCGCGATAGTATCGGTATCTCCACCTCCTAATACTGCGTTTACCACGGTCTCCTCAAAATCACGGGGAGTATAGAGAAAGCAGTATATCGCACTAGCGACAGTCTCCAGCACGTAACCTGATACTCCCAAGGTCTTTAGAGCCTCGGAGGGGGTGACTTCATCGGATAATAGCTCCTGAGCTAAAACGAGCTTGTTGCTCACCTGTGAATCTCCTAGGTAAGCAACAGTATCCGAGATAGCCGTCTCTGGATTCAGATCTTCCCGAACTCCTCTAGCCACCAGATAGGCAACAGCCAAAGCTCCCGAGATAGCCTCGCTATTATTATGAGTGATCATTACTCCAATTTGAACCGCCTCTCTCAATCCCTCAAGATCGCGGTGGTAGAATAATCCGACTGGTGCGATCCTCATCGCTCCACCATTTCCCGCGGCATAATAATCCTCGCTCCCGCTTTTATCCCAGGGATATCCTTGTTTAAGGCGAGTTATGGCATAGAGGGTAGTTCTTCCTATGCCTCTCAGATCTCTCGAATCGAACCACTCGATGAACTTACTCGATAGATGTTCAGGATCAACTTTTCTCCTCTCTATCAAATTCTCCAGATGACATATCATCATTAGCGTATCATCGGTATATTGACCAGCCCTGAGTCCCTGATAGCTCCCTGATATGAAATCCTTATTCTGCCAAGCTCCTTTGATCATATCGGATGTCAAACCTTCAAAAGGCATTCCCATAGCGTCACCGATAGCCAATCCTAGTATTGAACCTCGAAATTTATCTATCTTGACGTTATCGCTCATGATTGCGTCCTCTTTTTGGATAATATCTTATCAGCGAGGTGAATAGCAGTATCTTTAATCATATTCCAAGCTTCAGGAGAGAGTCCTGCTGGCATCTGATAGAACATATAGGATGTCTCTACTTCATATCCTCCCTGCTCATAAGCTTCTGGTGAAGGGATATAGCCAATACATCCATTAGCATATCCGATAAGCAGGGTTGGATACCGCTCAAGTCTCTCCTTTATCTCTAACCCTAGCTTTACAAAGGCCTCTCCTGGCAGCGCAATAAGCATAGTATCCCCTAGGGTTATAACTTGAACCTCAAAGGGAACTTTTACCACTCTCTTCCCACTCTTCACCAACTCAAGCACCTGCTCAGCCCAATTCAGCTTATACCAAGCTAGCTTCTGATGTAACTTATCAGCTCCCTCTTTCTCCAATTTATTTGCCTCTTCTCTTCTCTCCTCAACCATGCGTTCCGCGATCTCCAGGGTAGGGAGCGGGTTGAGGGGTAACTCCAGGGATTCGCTTTCGATATCAAGTTTGATATCGGAGGTGAACGATATCCTCTCCAGAATCTTGAACGACTCCGCACCTATGATCTGCCCCATCCGTCTTGCCTCTTCGAAACCCTTTAAAGCGTCTCTGGGATTGATATCTCCAGTCGCTCCATTGGTGAACATCGCGATGAATCCTTCACCCTTTATCCTCTCCAGCATCTCCGTTGCATATCCGGGATAATCGGCGGAGATGAGGAGATTATCATAACCTAGAACGACTGGATGACAGGCATAGTTCATCAAAGCTCCCCTCGGATTTCCCGAGGTATCCTTGATCCCTATCACCCCCAGAGTGTAATCTATTTCGCCCTCCGGGTTACTACCAAGTATTATCTCACCTTCACTTGTCCTCTCTCTTCTATTTACGCTTAATCCCTCCAAGCGACTTTGCCCAAAGCCTAATTGGGCCCCTCTCTTGTTCTTCCAGGCTAGATATGCTACTCCGGCTATCTTCCTCTTCAGGACGCTCAACCAAGCCTGATCAGGAGGAGGATCCTTGCGAGGGATATCAGTTGATGGTCCGGAGTGCGTGTGAGTAGTCGCAAATAGGATATTCTTCTCCGCGATCCCTGTTCTCTCCTTTACCATCTCCCTCAAGGAAGCTACGAAGTTCGAGCTGACTGCCAAGAGATCAGCGGTAATGAGCGCGATCTCTTTTTCCCCATCGTCTAAAACCAATGCTCTGGAATAGAGATCATCATGAATCCCTATCGAGGGATTCTTCCTATCCCAAAATCCTATCAGATCTATCCCCACGGGGGGAGTTATATTAACTTTAGCCATACCAGCCTTCAATTTCCCGGACAGTTTATCTCATCTCCTTTTAAATAGCTTTAAGTTCGCTGGGGAGCTTGAGATCTAACCCCCTCACTCTATCCCTCTCCCACTAGGGGAGAGGGTTTCTTGTTGGTGAATAGCTAGACCCTTCTTGGAAACTTCGTCAGGATCTCGTGGCCATCCTCGGTGATCAACACTCCCTCCTCCATTCGCATACCACCAAAGGGGAAGTTGAAAAGCCCTAAGTCGAGAGCGAAAATCATACCCTCTTGTAATACCAAGCCGTTATCAGAGGGCTGACAGTGGGGTCCCTCGCAATGTTGTAATCCTACACTGTGAGCGATCTGATAGAGCATATACTTCTGATAGCCATACTTATCGATCACCTCTCTACCCGCCTTATCGACTTCACAGCCCTTAACACCTGGCCTCATAAATTTTAAGGCGGCATCTATAGCCTCGCAAGCGACGTCTATAATTCTGACCAACTCCCTATCCCTCTTCTTACCAGCGATGAAGGTGCGAGCAGTATCGGAGTAATATCCCTCATAGACCGCCCCTAGATCGATTATCACGAACTCGCCATCCTGTATCTCCTTCCAAGAGGGACGACTGAGGGCCGGGATCGTCTCCACTCCTGAGGCGACCATAAAGACATGGGATAGCTGTTCTACCCCCTCTTTGCGCATAGAGTAAGCTATCTCGGTGGCGACCTCAAACTCCTTTTTACCCGGCTTGGCATTCTTGACCCCGACCTCCAATCCCCTGCTCGCGGTCAGGTAAGCCTGTCTTATCAAGGCGATCTCATTGGGAGATTTCACCGCGCGCATATCGGCTAGGATATGCGAGGCATCAACGATATTATCCTCTCCCATAATTTGATAGAGCGTTCTCAGGACGAAGGTAGGCATCACGTCGATATCGACCACTCCCCACTTATCGATCTTGACCTCCTTCTTGATACCCTTGAATATCTCTCCTAGAGGAATCATAACGGAGTTAGGATACTCCTCCCCAGGAATGATCAGATCTGAGCAGACCTCCATCTTCTTGATCTTCGATTTTCTCTTAGCCAAAGCCTCGCACTCCGGTCCCACGAGAAGCACTGGCTCAGCTTCCGCCGGGATTATAACTCCTGCGAACTCCAAGACCGGATTATAATCTGATACATAGCGGATATTAGCTTGGTTGAACTCGTCTCCAGCCATAAAGAGCGCATCGAGCCCTTCTTCTCTGAGCTTACGTTGAATGGTAGAAATACGCTGTTTAAATTCCTCCTCGGGTATCGGTTTCGGTTGAACTATATCGGTCATAATTATCATCCTCCTTTTATCTATTGAAGTTCACTGAGATCGATCTTGACTGGCTTTCCAGTTTTGACGCTCTCCCAAATTGCCTCGCTTATCTGTAGCCCTCGATAGCCATCCTCCAGATTGGGTTTAGGTTCGATCCCTTCAATTACACACTTAGCGAAATGGGCTATCTCCTCTCTGAAGCCTATCAAAGTTCCACTGAAATTAGGGGTTGTCGGCATAGGACCGGTAACTTCCCAGCCCTGATAGAGATTCCAGACTGGCACTTCCTTGGGTTGTATCCAATCATCTTTGGGATAATATTTAAGGCGGATCATATCATCTACTGCTACATAATGCTCCACTCCAGTTACGCTTAGGAACTCGGAGAGTCTGATCCAACTTTCAAGTGAGGAGAGATTAAGCACTCCTATCGCTCCATTTTCAAAGGTTACATTGACGGCGAATCCATAGAGATGATCTCCTCTATCTATGAAATTAGCATAAACCTCGCTCACATTCCCTCCGAAATGGCGAATCAGATCGAAGATATGTATCCCCTGCCCAACTAAATAGAACAGCCCATCCTCCTCCATTCCCCAGCCAGCGGGGAAGGGACCATTGGTAAATTTGGCAAAGATATACGATATCTCTCCAAACTCTGGAGCGCTGGCGATCTGCTTCGCTAGGCGATATCCAGTGGCGAATCTCTTCATAAAGGCGACCATTCCATACTTCCCTTGCTTCCTAGCCTCTAGGGCGAACTCCTTGGCTTCGGAGGCACTAATAGCACAGGGCTTCTCGGTGAGAACGTGTAATCCTGCTTGCAAACACTTCATCCCCGCCTCTTTATGCAACTGGGGAGGTCCCACAATTATAACTCCATCTAGCTCCTCTTTGGATATCATCTCCTCATAGTCGGTGTACCAGCGGAGCGCTCCGAAATTTCGAGCATTACGTTTAGCTCGCTCTTCCTTCAAATCACAAGTGGCTATGAGATCGATCTCTGGAATATATGGTATATTCCCATATAGGCACATAGTGGAATGCCTGCCACAACCGATTAAAGCTAATTTTGCTTGTTTCTTCTGGGACATTGAATTGACTCCTTTCAAATTTAGATTGGGAATAGCTTTTCACTCGCCTCCAATGACTTATTGGAAGCTCAATAGAAGGTCTTCTACATTTCCTGATCTATCGTATCTGAATTTACGATAGCCGTGATAAGATAAGAAGCTATGATCAAAGCTTCGGCTTTAGCATCATCTGTTCCCTCCTTCGAGAAGTTCTGAATAGCGATTACAAGGTCTGATATGCGAGTTTGAATAAGAGCCAGATCGTTCTTTCTGATCGCTATATCTTGAAGGGAATAAATTTCCTCCTCTTCTTTCTCGGAAATCTCGCCCCGAATTACCTTAATATCCTTTTGTTCCTTCAAAATCTGATGTATTACCTCTCCATTACCGTCTTTCCCAACTTCAAATAGGTTCTTCTCTATTACAATCGCTAGAAAGGCAGGTAATTCCTCCTTCGCTTCATTAACGAACTCCAGCACTTCCTCATAAGACCACTCGAAGAACTTCCTCTCCTTAGCTAGTTCTTCATCGAACCAGAAGACGCGACCTCTGATCGGATATTCTTTCTTCTCCTTCGAGGAATCAGCTACTAGGATACAGATATTGTTTACCTCGAGGTCCTGGTAGATTCTCTCAAACTCCTCGAAGCTCTTAAAAAGCCACTCATGGTCGGTGGTGTCATCCTCATTGGCTATGAAGTCGATCCTCAGACTATACATCATAACTTCCTCTGTATAAGGCTTATCATTCATATATCTACTCCTCTCTCTTCCTAAATCCGCAGTAGAATATCATTAATGCTAGGAGGATAGGTAATAAATACTTCGGAAGATAGAATACTTATCGCTAATTTTATAATATCTTTAATTTACCTAGCGATTCATTGTTGATATTTTATAGTTGAATCTGGTGGTACTAATATTGTATTACAATTTTAGTAATATAGCAAGAGAAATCAACAAATTTTTTCTATAAGGGAGATATTCACCGCTAATCCTGATGATAATAGTTTAGGACTTGAAATATCTTTTTTTATATCTGGACTGATAGTTCAAAAGTTATGAAGGAGAAGGTATCTAAAGCGGTGAGGCGGAAGCATATAAAACCTGGGATCTAAGATCTAATTTACTTTGTATTACACCCTCCCCCTATCCCCCTCCC
>CAZSTA010000098.1:0-12988 GCA_964609495.1 uncultured bacterium
TCCCTCCATATCCCTGTCCGAAATACCAGGTATTTGATAACTCAGGTGCTCCGATGGTGGTATGTCCTCCTCGCGGGAAGCCCCCACTCCAGTTCCAATACATTGGTTGCTCCGCTACTATCGGGTCACTCGCCACTATCTTGGCACAGAAGGCATCCTCCAAGCCGGGCAGGAGATGAGCCGCGATCGTCTTTCGAGCATTGGGATTGATGGTCCCAGAGTCAGTTACTGTCCCTCCTCCCTCCTTGTAGAAGTAAGCATCGTAGGTCACTGCATAGGCGTGGGGATTAACCATCATCACATAAGTTTGCCAGCCACTCCCTCCATAGCCCTGTCCGAAATACCAGGTTTCTGATAACTCAGGTGCTCCGATGGTAGTATGTCCTCCTTGGGGGAAGCCCCCACTCCAGTTCCAATACATCGGTTGCTCCGCTACTATCGGGTCACTCGCCACTATCTTGGCACAGAAGGCATCTCCTAAGCCAGGGAGGAGATGAGCCGCTATCGTCTTCCGAGCATAGGGATTGATGGTCCCAGAGTCAGTTACTGTTCCTCCTCCCTCCTTGTAGAAGTAAGCAGTGTAGTTCACTGGATAGCTATGGGGATTAACCATCATCACATAAGTTTGCCAGCCACTCCCTCCATATCCCTGTCCGAAATACCAGGTATTTGATAACTCAGGTGCTCCGATAGTGGTATGTCCTCCTTGGGGGAAGCCTCCACTCCAGTTCCAATAGATCGGTTGCTCCGCTACTATCGGCTCATCTGTCTCTATCTTGGCACAGAAGGCATCTTGCAAGCCCGGGAGGAGATGAGCGGCGATCGTCTTGCGAGCATTGGCATTGATAGTTCCCGAGTCAGTTACGGTTCCTCCTCCCTCCTTATAGAAGGTAGCGTCGTAGGCCACTGAGGAAGCACTAGAGTTAGACATCATCACATAAGTTTGCCAGCCACTCCCTCCATATCCCTGTCCAAAATACCAAGTATAAGGATTAACTATGAAGGAGCCTGACCCAGAGAAGGACTCTCCATAGGAATAGCTATAAACGAGCACGTTCACAGGGTGAGGCCCAGGGGAAGTAGCTCTGAGGGTCCAGGTAGCAATTTTATTCGCTCCATTGTTGATAGTCCCCAGATTCTGAGGATGGGAGCCAGAAATGAGGCTTACTCCGGCAGGAAGAGATAGAGAAACGTAGACACTATGGGCTGGCAAATCTCCAGTGTTATTCACCGTGACTTGAGCAATGAAGTCTTCGTCCACTGAGGCACTGTAGTTAGTTGTCGTCAAGCTGAAAGACGGCCCATCGACGCGGGAGAAGTTCTCCTCCGTTGCTAAAGCGAAATATTCATTGGTTATGCCATCAGGGAAATAACCAGCCGCGTAAACCTTGAGGACCACATAAGTGAAGCTCGAAGCTTTTACCTGCTCTACATTATCTACCGTGGAAGTCGAACTATCGAGAGATGATCCATCAGATCGTTTGTACATTCGGAGATTCAAATTGCTGAGCGAGGAGTAAGTAGTAGGATAATCGTCATCATTGTAGTCTACGTGCCTCTCCCAGACTAAGGTCGCGGTATCTCCTGAATAGACAAGCCCCCTATACAGCTCATAGTCTCCAGGAGTCAAAAACTCGGTAACTGAATCATAAAAAAAGTCATTTCTGTGGTAGTAAGCATGATTGAGATCGACATATCCCCAACCATACGCATTATCCCAATCAGCACTTCCTTTATCCTCTGCGGTATTCAGCAAGACAGCTTTTTGCGCATAGGTATAGGAAATCCCATAATCACGGAGTATCACTACTGCCCCAGCTATATGCGGAGCAGCCATACTAGTTCCGCTTTTATTGATAAAATCATCTTCACCTTCGTCCCACTCGCTATTACAGGACTTTACTATGATTCCAGGGGCAGCTATATCTGGCTTCTTCCTCCCACTCACAGGTACTGGTCCTCTACTACTATTAGCAGCTATAGTATCATCGGCTCTAGCAGGATTGATATCGGTGGCATCACCATTATCTTCAACATTTCCTACGCTGTAGACGTTATAGGCTATGCTGGGGCTCGAGATATTCTCTGATGTCCCATCGTTCCCGGCTGAGATAGTCACTGGAATATTCATGTCCATCACCACTCCATCCCAGAAGCGACAATAATCATTATCGTCGCTGGAGGATGGACTTCCATAGCTTAAGTTTATCACATCGGCATGATCTTTCATAGCGCCAGCTATCGCCCAATCCGCAGCCGCCATCCCATCGGACTGATTCATAGAGCATGTTCCTCTGGGGTTCCCATCCGTATCATAACCTGCTTTGCCGTTGATGAGCTTATCCACACTAGCTACCCCTCTATAAGTGCCATCTGTGCTCGTCACTATGCCTCCGATATGGGTTCCATGGCCATTCACATCATCTATAGTGTTATCCCACGCTGGATTGCCTGCCCCATCTAGGAACACTTGCTGATAAGATATCTTGCTGGATAGCGCTGGGTGACTATCATCGATGCCGGTGTCTAGCACCGCTACATCATAAGGAGAGCCTTCATAACCACTGTCCCTCCAGCTATCGGCCTCTATAGCATAGAAGCTATGATCTAGGTGTCCTTCCATCACTTCATCTGGATATATATAGCCAACTTCAGGACGATTTGCCACCTCCTGAAGCTTATCGCTAGGAAGCACTCCAGTTATCACATTAACTATCCTCAGCTTGTAGTTCACCTTTCCTCCCACCGACTCAATATAGCTTGCCAAAGTGTCCTGCTCACCCCTCATCAGAACTTCGGCACTATCCACTATCTCCATCCTCATATCCTCTAACTCTCTCTCCAATTGAAGTTGTAAAGCTCTGATCTGCTCTCTCACCTCAGGAGTTATGGATTTCAAAGAACGATAAGCCAATTCTCTTTCCTCATCGGTGCTTTCTACCCCTCCCTTGGGTATCTCTGGAGCGGGATAAAGTGATCGTATCTGTTCCTCCAATTTCTCTATCCGAGGTCTGTAATCGGCTTTCACCCTCTCCCCTATCTCAGGCACAGGCTGAGTCTTAAGGTAGATTATCACACTCACCTCGGGAGATGTTTGAGCCTCCTCCAATAGCTTGGGAGAGATCTTATCAGATATCGCATTTGCAGTCGCTCCCCAAGCTAAGGAGGACATAACTATGAGAAAGATTATAAGGTAGAATTTATACTTTCTCAACTTACCTCACCTCGATTTTTTCGGTTATGCAAAGCTATTAAGTCTATACTTCATATAAGCTCTGCATAACCAAATAATACATCTACTATTAATAAGAATTTTTGCAGAATTTGTTACACATATTCTCCTCTATCCCGAGATCCGCTTGGAAACTAAGTTTTCAGTTTAGCATCTTCAAAAAATGCGAAACTATAGAACATCCATAAACTTTACCCTCTATAACAGAATCGGCATCGAGCCTCACGACCCGATGCCGCTAATATTTTTTCAATAGATTGTCAACAGAACTTATTCTTCAGGAGGAATAGTAAGATCCGGAACAGCTTTATATTCCGCATAGCCATTATAAACGACTTTAGCCACGGCCCAGAAGGATTTATTGGATATATCCCCTGCTCCCTTCCTCTCAAAGATATATTCCTTCTTCTCTCCACTTGATAGCTTCATCGCATAGCCTCTCGGTCCTATCTCTCCTAATGAGTATTCTCCTATCTCCTTCTTGCTCCACATCTCATGAGGCGTAGCTAAGAAAACCTCCCCTGTTATCTCATCTTCATTAGGATTGCTCACCTCTACTATTATCTTCTCCCCTTCATTCCTCACTTCCCATTCCAGCTCGCTCTTCCTCCCTACCTCTATCACATCCTCATATATCTGGCCTTCATGCTTTATCCTCGCTTTTATCAAACCCTTCCTCTCCTTCTTCTCTGGCATCCAACCAGATACTCTAGTAGTGAAGGCTATAAGTATATCCTTCGTTATGCTCTCATAAGGTTCAAGGACATATTCCACCTTAGAGGGAACTGCTTTCCAATCCTCAGGAGTTATTATCTCTACTTCCCCTACTATTCTTCTATCGGTGTAGTTATTAGCCACTCCTACTTTTATGGTGTTGACGGTTACTCCTCCCTGTCTGATATGGACATCAGTAGCTAACTCTCCTTTGAGGGAGATAGCAACAGGGCTGTATCCGATAGGCCCAGCTCCTAAATTGTGCCTCCAATGTTTGAAGTAAACGGGCTGAGATATCTCCTCCTCTCTCCCTAAAGTAGCAGAAGGCAACTTCTCAGCCAAGATATGAGGATCTAACTCGTAGGTTTCAATACTGAAGGGAGTAGCGGTAATATTGATAGTGTCTCTGTCAACAGCTAGATAACCATCTCTCTCCTCAAGGAGGTTAGTAGTATGAGCTTGGGCTAAAGGGGTGAAGAATTGGATAGAAGAAGAGGTCTTCTCTCCTTTCGCCTCATAAAGCCTAATTATCATTCCCTCGGAAGAATGGACACATTTAGAGGAGAAGGAAGCGGTAGGATTACCTTTGGGCTTGAGAGCGGTTACGATTAAGTTATCAGCTCCTACCTTCAGGAAGGATAAGGATGTTGGTAGAATACCTTTATGAAGAGAGAGTTGTTTGGAGATAAGGGGGTTGTTGACCTCGAAGCCTACTTGATAGGTCTTAGCCTCTCTCCAGGAACTTTGATGAGGATATAGGGAATATAGGAATTGATGGGTCTTCCACTCCGGGACGAAGAAGAAGGGCAATCTATCCTTTCCCCAAGGGGTGCCTCCCCAAGCGGCAGTATGCATTAGGAAGAGGACGAGAGTGTTGTTGAACTCAACGGAGTTAAGGACATTTCCCCTGTTTATCAGAGCTAGGCCGTAGTCATCGGTCTGAGTATCTATCCCCGTCGGGTTAGCGGAAGCGGGAAGCTCTATATCTCCAGTCTCCTCTAACCCCTTAATTAGCGTAGCTACTGCGGATTTGAGATAGCAGGTATCCTTAGCGGAGATAAGGAGGACCGGAATGGGCTGCCATCCCTCAGGAAGATCGGAATCGAGCAGGAGGAGATAAGCATATCCCTTCTCATCTATTTCCCTCTGATAAGCCTTCTTCTGCTCCTCAGTCAAGGTATCGATCATCTTCTTGGAGTAGGAGTTATCTTGAGCGACATCGAGGGAGATTCGCATCGCAGTGCCCCAGGGTAGATCTTCGTTGAGGTTTTCCTTGGGCATAGTAGAGTCTTCAAGGGTCAGATTCTTTCTTCTTTCCCTATCTAGGTCATCGAAGAAGGGGGTGGAAGGGATACCTTTCTTGATAAGAGCGGATTGCAGAAGATAAGCGGTATCAAGGACCTCTTGACAATGAGAGGTAACGAGTCCTAATGAACCCATCGCAAGAGATACTTCTTTCCTCCCTTCACACCTGATTAGCGCATTATAGTTCAAATCCACCCATTGATAGGCTCTCCTCGCTCCACAATCGGAGTAGTTGCTCCATTGATGGGTCCTATAATCCAAGGCGGATTTACCCTTACGCTTAGTGGTTACCCCGAATCTCTCCTCATAGACGGGATTCAATCCTTGCAGGGTAGAGGGGAAGGTGACCACAAAGAGATCATGTTCTCCCTCGTAATTCTCCAGCCTGGTCGCAAAATCTATCCTCTTTATCCCCTTATAAAGAATTATCTCTTGATATTTTCCGCAATCCTTCATCTTCCCTCTGATGAGAAGTTTAGTCGCTATTTTCCCCTTCTCTATCTCCGCCTCCGCCTCATATTCCCTGCCGAATACCTTTCCTCCAGTGGTAAACACCTCCCAAGCTGGCTCATGACGGGCGGGATCCTCAGTAAGAGCGACTAACTCATTGCCATAGCCATTATCCTTATCTATCAATTCCTTCCTATTCTTCCGATCGTATAAGCGGACTATTCCCCCTCCCGCCTTCTCATCTACCTCTATGGTGTAATATTCGTTCTCTATCTTAACTCCCTTTCTCCTCTTCGCCTCTTCTATCTTCCCCTCTGCTGGTATCACATAATACACCTTATAGCCTAGGGATGGCACTCCCTCAGCTATCATCAGGAAGCCTGCCTTCTTTATCTTACCCTTCTCATCCTCCTCCACGCATTCCACCTGGTATTCTATCTCCTTACCTTCCTCATCTATCACCTTGAAATTGTCTATACCCTCCTCAAACTCTACCTCTACCTTGACTACATCTTTTCTCTCCCAGTTCAGGGGATTATATACACTTATCGGTATCGCCTTATCGCTAGGGGTCTTATCCTCGGTATCTATCGCCTTCCCTAGATATCCTAGCGCGTTATCTAATACCTCTCCTCCTAATTCCAACGCCTCTCTATATCCCAGCATCAAGTCCAGATATGATCTATCACAACTTGGTCCGGTTATCGCATCGTGATGCTGATTGAAGAGGAGATGCCTCCAAGCCTTATCCAAGGCTTTATCTGGATACTTCGCTCCTAAGAAGTTGGCTATGGTGGAGAATTTCTCGGCACTCAGGAGGATATTCTCCCCTCTGATGTTGCTTATCTTCAAGCCTATCCTCGATAATCCGGTCCCCTGGTGATGCCATTCATAATCTCTAGCTGTGACTGGAAGCTTGAGATCCTTCTCCTTTATTTCCTCTTCGACCGCTCGGAAGAATTTTCTATGGGCTGTTCCACTTACCACGATGCTGGGAGTCCCTTCTCTTAATCTCTTGGACTCTCCGGCCATCCAAGCAGTGGGGGGCTTGAAATCCACACAATCTAAGCGAATATCCACCGAAAGCCCGAGGGATTTCATCTCCTCATATCTCTCCTCCATCTCTGGGAGAAATTCCTCTTGGTTCCAAGCGTGTAAGCCATAAGATTCCCTTCTAAAAAGTAGCTTAGTGCCATCCAACGCTTGGTGGAAGAAGATAGGATTGGTCCCTCGGATATCTTTTGACCAGATGCAAGCTCTGAAGCGGGCTTTGGAGAGTATCTGAGCTAACTGAGCGCAGTGTCCAAAAACATCCCAGCACATATATACCTCAGGCTTATCCTTCGCGATTCCCTCGTGGAATAACCTTCCATAAAGGATATTTCTCACCAATCCTTCTGGTCCGATAACTGCCTCGGTCGGTTGACTGTGAGAGCCACCAGTTCCAACCCTTCCCTCTCTGACCAATTCTCGTAGGTAATCTCGATCCTCCAGCTCAGTATCGAGGTATGGCTTCATATAGGTTAGCTCGTGTAGATATACCCCATAATATGGATCTACCCGGCAGATTTGGAGATTCTGACTCATATCTCCCATCAGGACAACCGCATAATCACGCTGATCTTCAAGCCATACCACATCTGAATGGAACCCGGGTGTTAAGTATATAATTGCCTCTCTAACATCCTTACGCCGCTCGGCCATCTCATTACCAACTCCTTTACGATTTTAAATTTGCCTCTTTCCGATTTCCCCGATTATCCTCACAAATCAATTAGAACTCAGGAGGTATGGGCGCTATCTCCCCAGTTTCGCTATCATAATCATATCCTGCGTAGTATTGAAGCTTAACGGGTTTAGTTAATTGAGCCTCTAGGGTAGCTTTATCAGGGGGATAGCTATTATGCTCTACAGCATACAATTCTACAGCCCCTCTCATAGCCCTTATAGTCTCATCATCGGCTATTTTCTTAGCCTTATCTAATACTCTAATTGGAGCAAATTCTGATCTCGACTTAAATTCTATCTTCTCCGCAGGGCCTCTGAGGAATTGTTTAGCTATCTCCTTCTCCTCCTCTACTTTATTCAATAGCTCCTCGGCACCTTGATGCTCTGGATCTCTTTCGAGAGCTTTATTAATCCAGACCTCAGCCTCCCTAAGATATCCCAATTCAGATTTCTTTCCGTCCTTCCTCTTCAGCCAGACAGTTACCGCCCATAGATAATACGGTTCTGGACTAGAGTTCTCCTTTATAGTGGCTCGGCGAAAGTCACCCTCCGCCTTGTCGAACTCTCCTTTAGCGAGAAGATCTAATCCTTCGCTGTAAATAGTGAGAATATCGGAGGGAAGATTCTTACCTTTTATCTTAGCCTCCAAGATGAATTCCTCACTCTGGTAGTTTACCTCTTCGACCTTCACCGCTTCTTCCTCTATCTTCTTAACAACTACCGGCTCAATTCTGGATAATAGCTCTAAAACCTCTTTATTAATTGGATCTAGCTCTAAAGCTTTCTTCAGAAGTTCCTTAGCCTTAGCCACGTAATATTCCTTCCCTCTAGGATCCATTGCGGTATCCCTTCTCAGCCAGTAGGTTATAGCCCCTAAATAACATGCGGGAGCGAAATCTTTATTCTCCTCTACCACCAAGTTGAATTTAATAGCGGATTCGATAAAGTTTCCCTCAGCTAGATATTTAAGACCTAATTGGTATAGCTCTGCTGATGAGGGAGAGAGTGAGTCAGCCTTAGTACTCTCCTTATAGATAAAGGTGTAACTTCTATACAACTCGTCATCTTCTTGCCCAAGGGTAGTCGCATTAAGGATGAACAGGATAACTAGAGTGACTATCAAATATTTTAATATTTTCATAAAACCTCCTCCCTTAATTTATATTTTTATATTCATAGCATCGAACAATTTTTTCTGATACGATTATACTATAGTTGAATAGGGAAGTCAAGGCAAAACCGAACATAAAAGACCTCTTGCCAAATCTAAGTTAAAATTGTTCGATCTAAATAGTAATGAAAAGGATGAACTATCGATCTTCTCGGGATAGCTATTCAACCCGAGGATGAGATGAGGATAGTCGAGAGGTTGAGAAGTTCTATAGAGGAAGGAAGCTTCTTGAAGGAAGGAGAGGATGGAGTCCTGATAACCGAGGATACCGCCAAGCAGATAGAGGCTGAACTGAAAGATAAACTGATCTAATCCGACTAAATTTAGATATTTTTAACGCATCGCATCCCTATATAAGGAATGCGATGGGAGGGATGACCACTAAAACGAGATCCACAGCGAGCATGAAGTTCATCGTGACTCCAAGATCCACCTCTTAGTATATAGGTCTCTGTTCTTCCCACATATAACCCATCTATCCATTCGTAAACGTTTCCAGCCATATCATAACATTGATAGGGACTTACTCCCGCAGGATAATTATCCACAGGAGTGCTACGTTCTATCCCTGACTCCTTAGTGTTGCACTTGCTGGAATCGAATTTGTTACCCCAGGGATATTTCTGATAATATTCTCCTCTGGCCGCCTTTTCCCACTCCAACTCGTTAGGCAGTCGCTTCCCAGCCCATTTAGCATAGGCACTAGCCTCATAGAAACTTACACCGACCACCGGATGATCGGGCTTGTTAAATCTCTCATCATCCCAATAGTTAGGTTTGGTTATACTCCTTCGGTTCTTCCAGGACCAACCCTCGTCCGTCCAATATTCCCTTTTCTCATATCCCTCCGCCGCTATGAACTTCTCATATTGAGCATTTGTTACCGGATAGATATCGATATAATAATCAGGGAGGAAAACTTTCTTCAGGGAATTCTTCTCTCTATAAACGAAATTGCCTGCGGGAATTAGCACCATTCCTCGAGGAACTTCGCTGACTCTCCTTATATCCTCTAAGGCTATCCGCATCCCCTCTATATATTGATAACGATCATCTGGCACGCTCTCTAAAGCTTTCCTAATTATAAAATCTACTTCCTCGCTTATCTCGTCCCCTCGCAATTCACTAGGCAGGCGGTAATTGCCAATGGGCAGTTTATCAATCAGCATTTTGTATAAAGTTACTCCTACCGAATAGATATCGCAGCGCCGATCCACATCTTCCGCTCCCAATCTCTGTTCAGGAGACATATATTCGAAGGTTCCAGTTGAGAAACGCAGGGTGGAAAGGCGGGGAGCATCGACTAGCTGAGTCAAGCCAAAGTCGAGTATCTTTACCCTATCCTTTACCAGAAAGATATTCTCTGGTCTTATATCCCGGTGAACGACCCCTCGCTTATGGGCAAAGGCTAATCCTTCGCAGACTTGGATTGTAATATCAAGAGCCTTTTCTAAGGGAAAAACCCCTTTTTCCTTCAGCAACTGTTGGACAGTAGTTCCCTTGAGATAATCCATAATTATATAATATCTATTCCTGAAGGACTCAAGACCATATACTCGACCGATATTCTTATGCACTAAAGAGATAGCCATTTCAATCTCTCGTCTGAATCGTTGCATCAGGAAATAATTACTAGTATAAGTTTTCTTTAGGACCTTCAGAGATACCTCTCTCCTCTCCTTCCGATCATACGCCCTATAGACTGTTCCCATCGCTCCTCGTCCTAATATCTCCTCGAGTTGATAGCGCTCGGGAACGATATTCAACTCTTCTTTAAGAGAAACAGCTCGCTGATAGCTGTCTAAGGCATCTTTAAGGAGCCCCTTCTCCATAAATACATATTGAAGATTATAGTAGGCCTCGGCTAGGTTAGGATCAAGGGATATAGCCTCTTGATAGTAATAATCAGCCTGTTCGTAA
This sequence comes from uncultured bacterium, assembly GCA_964609495.1. Taxonomy (GTDB): domain Bacteria; phylum CAZSTA01; class CAZSTA01; order CAZSTA01; family CAZSTA01; genus CAZSTA01. The sequence continues at coordinate 10,521 of CAZSTA010000098.1, forward strand.
TTTGATTGACTAAATTCGATATTGCCCATTTTTAAGAGAAATTCCAAATCTCGGTACTCTCTCCCTAAACGATCTAGCTCCGCTTTCATCTGCTGGATCTGTTGCCACTGCTCTGTGTTTAAGATAAGCCTTTCTCCATCCTCGAGTAATAAGGGGACCTTTATCTGCTCGAAAACTGACTTGAATTTATCGATTAGTTTATCAAATTCCTTCCGAGCCTTCTGTTTCCGTTCGGCGGTCCTGAAGTAATCCTCCACCTCCTTCTGGATCATATCTCTTTCAAGACGACTAACACTTTCGTATAGCACCTCTCGAACCTTAGTGTGAGCAAAATCATAGCTATATCTATCCTTTCTTAACTTCTCCACGAGCAACCTACTTCTGATAAGTCCTTCCAATATATCAGTCAATTCGTCCTCGCTCTTTTCGTTTAATTTCAACAGGAGATCGAAATCAAATTCCCTTCCTATCAGAGCCGCGAGGGATAGGATATCCAAGTGGCTTTTATCTAACCTATCTAGCCTTCTCTTTATTATCCCGTGAATCTCGGTAGGGATCTGAGGTATCTTGCCCTTTCGTCTCTTCCAATCTCCCCTCTCTCGATATATTATCCCCTCCTCCACATAGGCTCTAAGCATCTCCTCGATGAAGAGAGGATTACCTTCTGTCTCAGAGTAGATCCATTCTCCGAAGCTTCTAGGTATATTCCTATCGCCGAGCATATATCCAACCATCTCGGTGACCTCGGAGACAGACAGGGGTTCAAGTTGAACCAAAGTCGCTATTTTCTCCTCAGCCAATTTTTTTATCAATTTATCTGGGATATGTCCTTCCTCGATCTCATCACTACGGTAAGAACCACAGATTAGAATATGTTCTTTATCTAAGTTACTAGCTAGATAATGGAGGAGGGAGGCGCTCATCTCATCGATCCACTGCAAGTTATCGATAAAGATAAGGAGAGGCTTATCCCTCGATACCCGCCCCAAGAGATGAGTTAAAGCTTCGAAGAATTGATATTTCTCGCTCTCAGGCTCTACCACAATGCTGGGGTCTATATCCCCTATTACTGTTCTACTTGCTAATTCTGGAACTAGTCTGATCAATTCGGCTTCTGCTCCTTCGATGACCAGAGAATCGAACTCTTGCGGTCTAGAAGAATATTCCCTCAAAATATCGATGAAGGGCTGATAAGCGACTCTATTTCTCTCATAGCAATCACCCTTTAGGAATCTAACTTGTCGTTTATAGCTATGGGTTTTTAACTCCTTCAGTAACTTACTCTTCCCCAAGCCAGTCTCTCCTCCGATTAGAACCAGACCCCCATTCCCAGCTATAGTTTTATCGAGAAGTGATCTTATCGTTGTCGACTCCTCTTCTCTGCCCACCAGGGGTGGTGAAAAGATCAGATCTGCCTTCCGGGGAGCTGAAGGGATCTCAAAGGGAGCGACTCTCCTTCCCTCCCTCTCCGCTAGAAGAGCTATATCTCGAAGCAGATCTCCCGCTGATTGATACCTATCGATGGGATTCTTCTCCATCAACTTTAAGATCAACCTTTCCCATCCTTCTCCCAGCTCAGGATTATACTCGCGAGGGGGGACAGGCTCTTGGCTTATATGTTTTAGAATAATGGAGATAGGATTTTCCGCCTCGAAGGGCAATCGTCCCGTCATCGCCTCATATAAGATCACTCCCAGAGAGTATAAATCGGAACGGTAGTCGATAATATCTGCTTGCCCTTGCTCCGGGGACATATAGACCACAGTCCCCACCACCGATCCTGTCCGGGTCAACTTATCCGATATATCCGCGATTCTAGCCAAGCCGAAATCCATAACCTTGGCCACTCTATCTTTATTCAACATTATATTCTCTGGCTTTAGATCCCGGTGGATAATACCCTCGGAGTGGATATAATTCAGAGCTTTGCAGATCTGAATCAGGATATCAATAAGTTCAGGAATGGGAACTATATTCCCTTTAGATATCCTATAGTCTTCCAAATCTCTTCCATCGATATATTCCATAACGAAGAAGAGGATATCCTCTTGAGAGCCATAGTCATAAACAGATATAACATTGGGATGTTTGAGCCTGGTGAGAGCTCTAAATTCTCGATGAAAGCGAGCTTTATCTTCCTCTCCACTAGTTAATAAATGAGATAGGAGTTTCACCGCTACAAAGCGCTCCAATTGGAGATCATGAGATTTATATACTACTCCTGCCCCTCCCTCTCCTAGCTTCTCAACTAGTTCATATCGGCCTTTTAATAGCGTCCCAATCATAATAAACTCTTCTCCTTGAGACATAAAACTCTTTAACAAAGAAAATTTCTCTACCATTTTGTATTATATCATAATTTAAAAATTTTAGCAACCATATTCACTCCGCCAGGAAGCATATAGAAGCGGGAATCAAAAAGTCTTTACTTCGTAATGATTTCAGATCGAGTTATAACTCCCCCTCAC
>CAZSTA010000099.1:0-6766 GCA_964609495.1 uncultured bacterium
CTCTCTTCACCAGTTGGGGATTATAAGGCATCGGCAGGGAAACTATGCGTCTGCGAAGAAGCTCTATGAGGAGAGCTTGCGGATAGCAAAGCAGTTAGAGGATAAGAGCGGTATTGCTTACTCCCTTGGTCAGTTGGGGAATATCCAATATGATCAGGGGAACTACGAGGAGGCGGAGAAGCTCTATAAGGAGAGCTTGCGGATAGCAAAGCAGTTATGGGATAAGAGCAGTATTGCTCTCTCCCTTCACAATTTGGGAAGGTTACATCGAGAGAAGGGAGGATATAAACAAGCTTTGGAGAAATATTTACAAGCAGGAGCTATATTCCACGAATTGCATTCGCCTTATGAGAATTTAGTATTACGACGGATAAATGAGATTAGGAAGGAAGTAGGAGACGAGCAATTTAGCAGATGGGTAGAGGGGTTATTAGCAGACTTGGAGATCAGTTCGGAGGAGACAACAGAGACGGAAGAAGAGAGCGATGAGAAGTTTATGTATGATCTTACAAGGGCAATATTAAAGATTATAGTTCAGGGAGAAGAAGAGGATAAAGCACAGTTGGATAAACAGTTAGGGGAGTTTGAGAAGCAGATACCACCAGAGATAGGTGGTGGGTTAAGACGGTATATAGCGGTGTTGCGGGGGATGCTGAGAGGAGAGGATGTATCGGAGATAGCGGATGGCTTGGTGGAGCCGTTTAAGGGAATATATGAGCAGGTGAGGAACTCTCTCTCCTCTGAGAAGAAAGGGGAGAGAAACTAAGGAGATAAACTCTATCTCAATGTCCCCTCTCCCCTCGTGGGAGAGGGCTAGGGTGAGGGGGAAATAATACGGAACTATAGAATATGGACGAGAAAATAAAGGGCATAATCGACAATCTAAAAGAGAAATTACCTTCCATCCTCGAGGAGCGACCAGTTATCCTAGCCTACCTCTACGGCTCGACCGCGGTGGGCAATCCCACTCCTCTGAGCGATGTGGATATCGCTCTGGTTACGAAAGAGAAGATCTCTCCCCTCGAGAGGTTCGATCTGGAGATGTCCCTCGAGTGCGAGTTGATCGATAAGCTTGGCATCTCCAATCCTGACGTGAGGATAGTAAACGATACTCCGATCATCTTCCGCGGGAGAGTTGTTACCGAAGGAATCCTACTCTACTCCAGAGATGAGGATAAACGGGTGGACTTCGAGGTCGCCACCCGAATGAGATACTTCGACTTCAAACCCGTGTATGATCGGATGATGGATGAGTTTATGAAGAGATTAAAGGAAGAGGGGTTATTCTTTGGCAAACGTAGAGAAACTGAAAGATAGCTTTGATAATCTCAAGGAATACACAGATAAGTTAAGGATATTGGCTAGATATCCTCAGGATGAATTCTTGGGCGATTTCACTAAGGTAAATAGCGCTAAATATCTCTTGCAAATATCTATCGAATTCTGTATAAATATAAGCAATCAGATCATATCATCTGAAGGATTTCGCAAACCTAGAGATTATTATGATGCGTTTAAGGTTCTAAATGAGAAGGGCATCTTTCCCAACGATTTTATGGATACTTTGGGGAATATGGTTAGATTTCGCAATCGTTTGGTTCATCTCTATAATAAAATAGATGATGAGATGATATTGAGATCGTTCAATTTCGCCTAGTAGATTTCGATCTCTTCAAGTCTTATATATTCGATTTTCTGAAGAAGGAAGGCGATATTTGAAGAGGAAGGAGCGATTATTAGTGAATGGAGAAGAAGAGAAAAAAGAGAGGCATATCGCTATCAAATGCTGGAATTGTAAAAAGAAGTTCACTGTATCCGTGAAACCAACTGATGAGGAGAATGCACCCCAAACATTGCTCCTTACTTGTCCTTTCTGCGGTAAGGAGAATGAGATAAAAGCCAAGGGTTTTATAACGGACTCTATAAGAATCTATCGAGTTATTGGGGAGTATGAGGGTATAGAACCAAGTCAGTTAGAGGAGGAATAGAGTGATATGGAAGAAGGGAATGAGGAAGACGAGGTAATAGAGGGCATACCCCCTAAGGAGGAGGATGTCTTTTGGAAGAGAGCTATGCGGGAGATGGCGAAGAGGTCCATCGATTCCATAGATAGCTCCGCTAAGAATCTAGTGGTAGCGATAACGGTATTAGTAGGTTTATACTTTAACGCTCTCCCCTTCGATGATCTCAAGGAGAAGTTCTTCACCTCCTCCTTCGATCTAGCAATAGCCTCTATTATTGTTCTTCCGATAGCTCTGTGGCTCATCTCCCTCCTCTGCGCTATCTTTGTGCTGTTCACTAAGAGCTATGAGGTAAATGTGGATGTCCTCGGAGAACCCAAGAGGGTCTTCTATGATATAGCCAAGCGGAAATACCGCTGGTTGAAGGCAGGACTGATCTTACTGATAATAAGCTTTCTGCTGATCATAATGAATATCTATATCTATCTTAGGGTAATCTGACGAAGACATACGAGTATGATGCGGCTAAGAAGCCCGATAGAGCGTTCGCTAGAAAATATAAATTTAGGAGGAGGTGAAAAGGAATGAAAAGGCACAGTCTATTTATCAAGGTAGCTGTAACGGGATCTTTATTGTTGCTTCTACTCGTTAGTGTCAAGGCGGTTGCCTCAGAGGAGAAACGAGTTATAACTGGGGAGGCCGACGGATTGACCCTCAATTACAGCCAAGAACTTTATTGGGATGAAACGCAGTTCAATCGTAAATATGATGAATATTCCGCAGATGAGGCCAAGTATCTGGAAGATTTTGTGGAAAGCTTCACAACCAAATTTTTGAGCTCTGATCTTGAGGCTACCGACTGGGCTATCTCCTTCAGATCAGGATATGAGCTCAAAACTGGTAAAGCCACCTATTCTACCCTGTTTAAGTGCAAAATTCACGGAGCAGCCAGTGGAACAGCAGAGGACCCCTATTATAGGACTGAATGGTTACTGATACCAATTTTAGGAAGAACTATCGATCTATATGCTTTCAAATACATAACGGATAGAACGCTTGCCTATGAAGGAGAAATTGACCATATATCGACAACGATCACCTTTAGATTTCTAGAGCCTATAAATCATTGTCACTACCATATTTGGTATAAGCATTGAAGGTTAGAGCAACGTAAGGGTCTATATAAGGAGCAGGAAGTTGAGGTTTTCTGTCGAACGATCATTTAGGTATTTCAAGCTACCAGATCGTTACAGGCGTCGAGTCCTCTTGACCCGACGCCTATTTTTTATCGAGGGGTATAGAGATTATATTTCTAAATCTCCGATACTGCGTACTTCCGCTTCCCTCTCATAAGATAGGAGAATATCCCAAACATACCAGCTAGCAATATGGACATAGCTCCGATCCCTATCCTCATATTGAAATCCTCGGCTACTAATCCCACTAGGTAGGGGAAGAGCATCCCTCCTATCCCTCCACTAGCGAAGCATATTCCGAACACCGTTCCTGAATAGCGAGGGAAGATTGAACCAACATAAGCCAGGATCGTGGGAAAAGCGCCGGAGAAGAATAATCCAACTAAAGCAAAGGATATAAGAGTAAATACATAGTTAGAGGTAAGAATAGAGGCTATTATGGAGAGGAAACCTCCGGCGGATATGATGAGCAGGAGTCGTCCCAAGGGCATAATCTCCGATAGATAACCACAGGAGAAGCGACCGATCGTCATCATCACCCAGAAGAGGGAAAGCGAGAAACCAGCCAGAACTGGATTAGCTCCTAATCCCTGGAGATAAGTGGACATCCAACCAGTTATCGCTATCTCCGCTCCTACATAGAAAGCCATACTGAAGTTGATGAGGATGAATATCCCCTGGCTGAGTAGGTTGCGCGCCGCTGGCAAATTGATCTTATCCTCCTGTCTGATGCTGGGGATCTTCTCTCTGGTGAAACCCAGAAAGATCAGGAAACCAAGCCCCGAGGCGATATAGTAGGTAATATGCCAATTGGCATATCTCGATATCATATATCCTGCTAGTAAAGGAACAAGGACCGCTCCTATACCGAAGGCGACCTGCGACATATTGAGGAAGAATCCCTTCCGATCGCTATTTATATCCGCGACTAGAGCGCTAGCCAAAATCTCTACCGACCCACCTCCCAATCCCATTATGAATACGAAGAGGAGAGCCAAACTGAAATTTGGAGAGAGACCGAAGGCTAGAAGGCCGGAGGAGAGGAGAAGTAAGCCTCCTCCAAATATGATTCTCTTGCCGAAGATATCAGCTCCGATTCCTCCTAGTATCACCGAGACGATGAAACCAGTGAACTCGAGGGTGAAGATAAGCCCTCGCCTAGCCAGACCGAGGTTGAAGGTCTCAGCTATAGCTGAGAGGGAGGGTCCTAAGGAGAAGAGGGAGAACGCGTATAACCCCAAGGATGCGAAGAGAATAAAGGTTAGTGTCTTTTTATTTGTCACAAGTCATCTCCTTAAAATTTATTTTGAATTTTAACTGGCTGACCAGTGCGCACCGATTCTAATCCAGCAGTGAGAGCCGCGATCGTCTTAGCTCCCTCCTCCACATTCACTAGAGGAGTCTCATCCTTCTCGATACAATCTATGAAATGGGCTATCTCCTTTCGGAAGGGATGTCCTCTCGTCTCTACAAGTGGCACGATAGTAAAACCGCTTTGGCCCTCAATTCCTTCATTTATATAGACTTTGCATTCCATCTCCTCAATATTGCTCATCACTGTTCCCTCTGAGCCATACACATTAAGATTAACGATATGCTCTGGAACTCTTCTAATCCCTGCGGTAACCCAGATCTTACCTAGACAACCGCTCTCGAACTTATATAGACAGAGGTAGTTATCAGTTAGAGGGAACTCAGGGATCGACTTTTTATTGGCATAAGCGAAGACTTCCTCAACCTCCCCTACGACCCAACGAGCGAGATCGAGGGGATGAACTGCTCCTCCTAACAAGATATCCTGGGGATTTTGGGGATCGATTCTCCAAGGAGTATTTTTATAGACGCTCCTCATATCGTGGATATAATCCCCTTCTACGCAGAAGAGATCTCCTAATTTTCCTTCTTGGCATAATTTCTTAACGAAGCGGAACTGGGGAACGTAGCGGTTGACATTGCCTACTTGGAATTTCAATCCTGTCTCTCGAACTTTTTCGACTAATTTGATAGCATCCTCTAAAGTAATGCACATCGGCTTTTCACAGAGGATATGTTTTCCCCTATTCAAGGCGGATAGGCAATGTTCAGCATGAAGGTGATCAGGAGTGCAGATAGATACCACTTGGATATCATCTCTAGCTAGGAGCTTCTTATAATTCCTAGTGATAAAGGGGATGTCGAATTGTTCTCCGACTATTTTCAAGGCTTTCTCACTAACATCACAGATGCCTTTGACCTCGACCCCCTCTATATGATTATAAGCATCTATATGCGCTCTCCCAACGCCTAATCCTATTACTCCCGCCCCTATATTATCCATATTAGCTCCTCTCTACCTCATAGAATCGAACCTCGTATAACGCCCCATTATCCCCAATGAACTCTATCTCGCCATCTCTCTCCAATTCCCCCATGTTTAGGACTACCTCCTCCTTATCTTTATCGAATATCTCTACTTTCCAAAGTCTATTTGATGATGAGCGGTAAGCTATGTTCATCTTAATTTTCTCGTTCTCCTCCACAGTATAACTGAGCTTCAGCTTCAGATCTCGATATTTCAAGTTCTCTATGGCATAGGTCTTGCCAACTTGAAGTAGTTGCTCTGGCAAGCAGGGGGCGAGAATAAAGCATATCGAATCCATCTCTTGGGTCTCTCTAAAGCCGATGATGTTTCTCACTAACAAAACCATACCAGTTGCTCCCCAACCATATCCCTCAGAACCCCATTTATCCTGATAAGGCCAATATTCGCAGGAGATACCGGGTAAAGATTCCTCTCCTAGATAGATATTTCGATCCCACTTCCGATACACCCTATCCACCACTTTGTAGGTTATAGTGGAAGCTACATCTCGTTGTTTCGCCTGCCAAGTGCTCTCCAAAGCAACGAAGGAGAAGGTGGGCCATATAAAGGGTTCAGCTCTATCTATATTTTCGAAATATGACGTTAATTCCTCGATTTGCTCATCGGTAGCTATCTGGCAGAATACCGGGGCTATTTGCATAGTATCCCTAAACGATGACCATACTCCATTTTCGCTGTCATAATCTCTGAACCATCCATTTTGCCACATATTGAGCGTCTTATTCGTGAAATCCTCGGCTAGCGCTTTCCACTTCTCCTCATCGAAGCTCAAATCTAACTCGGAGGCGAAGAAGCTCATAATATTGGATGCCTGGGCGAAGCTAGCCTGAAGATCGACTGGGCGATATTGGGTTACTAAAACCCCGCCATCTACCTGGTAACCAAAGCGCCTCGATTCATCTTGACCACTCTCCCAACTACAGAGGTAATACAACCAGCCCTCTTCATCGCTTCTATTCTTTAACCACCATTCAAGATAAGCGATAAGATAGGGATATATGTCTTCGAGCCATTTCTTATCGGGGAATCGGCAGTATATCGAGTGAATACAGTGAAAGGGGAATACCCATTCGGGTGCAGTGCCACATGCTTCGCCATTCTCAGCGATCATATTGTATGATCCATCCTCTCGGCTACAAGGGATATTGGGAGCAGGGGCATCCGCGAAAGTTCCTAGCAGGACTTCCTTAGCGATCTCTTCATCTCCATAGCTCAATAACAGCATATCCAGAGCAGCTTCAGCCAAA
>CAZSTA010000099.1:6776-12940 GCA_964609495.1 uncultured bacterium
TCCCCACGGGTTTATGGACGCACATCCGCAACGTTTCCATATCATATACCCAACCACGTCGCCAGTGATCGGGCCAATCCCCAGTTAGTCCAGCCGCGGTATTCCAGAAGCGATTATCATCAGCTAATCTGATCAGGTGAAGCTTGGTGAAGTTATCGAGAGTTTTATCAGTCTCTTCAAGAGCTTCCTCCTCGGTGTATCCTCTGCCCAGGGCAAATATCTGCTGGATGATATCTCCAGCACTTATATCCAATTCATACGTAACCATTCCAAAGAAGGGATATTCATCAGTCCGTCCCACTCCTGAAAAGGAGAAAAACCCCTTCTCGCCTATCTTGGCATATCCTTTGTCGAGCCATTCTCTGATCTTATCCTCGGAGATATCCATACCATAGGAGGACATCCTGCCACTGCTCTTCAGCGCAAAGGCGACTCCCTCAGAATATCCTTTGGTGATAAGAGCTTCTTTATCTTTATCGTATCTTCCCGTCAGTCCTTGTTCCCATAGACCGCTGAGTTTATTGTATTTTGAGTAACAGTGAATGGCAGAGAGAATAGCCTTAACTCTCTTAGTCCCCAGATTTTTAAGCTCTACCCAACAGGCGAGCGCATTTTCAAAAGCTAAGAAGAACTTATAGCTTACCTCAATATCTCGATAGGTGAAATCATAGCTCACTATGTTCTTGCTATGGTAACGAGAGACAAGATGAACATCCGCATAAGAAAAATCACTAGGCTCGTAAAAGCGGTTTCTACCCACCTTTATCGCCATATTGAGATAGGAGGAGTAGAAGTGAATCCAGCCGTAAGAACTAGGTAGGCCGGGATATAACCAGCCGAATCCACAGGAGGGGCGACTGCGGATCAATCCACTGCGATTTAGTTTCCAGCAATGATAGGGATTACCTATGTAGCCGTGAGGAGTGTAGTCATCAAGTGGGAAATCTGCCATTATTTATAACCTCCTTGCCCTATAATTACGTCTATATAATTGTTGGTCGAATTAGATCCTTTGATTTAGTTACTTAGATGACTCAGCTATTCTCTTCGACCATATTTATGACAAGCAGTGATATAAGTCTCTAAATTTTGTAGAGGGATATCATGCGTTATCCCTCCAGTGGCGTTGAAGAAGAATCCTGGACAGTGTCCGGCAATATCAACACATCTTTTTACCTCTGCTATTACCTCTTCCTCTGTTCCTATAGTCAATACTCTCGTGGAGATATTACCGATGATCACCTTGCTATCCCCGTAATTATCGGCTATGTATTTGAGATCTACTGTGGGTTCTAGTATGAAGCCATCAACTCCGGCTTCCGCTAGATCGTCAACAAGAGGGGTGAAGTTCCCATCGGAGCAGAATAGCACTTTTATCCCTTTATCTTTGAGAGGTCTCCAGATCTTGGGATACCAGGGAAAGATATACTCCCTCAACCAATCTGGATTAAATAATGGTCCTTTACTCATAGCTAGATCATCATGGCTTATAAATACCCTCATATCATCATCGACTTGAGCCCAAGCTGTGATATCCCTTATGGATACCTCGGCAAAGCCTTCTAGCACCTTCGCGAATCTCTTCGGATCGCTAGCGGCCGCCAAAGCGAAAAGCTCTAAGCCAAAGATCATTATCGGCCACATAAATAGGGTGGTGTAATATCCTCCAGGGACTAACACATAGTTCCCATAGGCTTCCTTAACTCGACCATAGTCCTCAGCGAACAACTGTTTCACTCGAGCGAAGCTCATCTTCTTCTGTTCCTTCAGGGGATCATAGCTTAATACTTCCTCTACTGTTTTGAAAGGAAAGCTCATTCGCCAGGTGCTCCCTTGCCATCCCCACTCCGTCTTTTCGTAGTGACTGACTTCCTTCTCCGTCTCAGGGATGATTCCTCCATAGGTATACCATATAAGGTCGAGATCTATTTTGCGATAGGTCTCAGCTAAAGCCTTCTCCGGGGCTTCATAGGGATCTACCCCTGAGATCTTCTTGACATATTCGGTATGGAATATATACTCGATCTGAGGAACGCGATCTGTCCTCTCCAGATTGATAGCCTTTAGGGCTCTCTCTTTGCTCATTATTCCCTCACGTTCGATTAAATTAACCTTTAGCTTCTCTAAGCTCTCTTAATCTCTCCTCCATAATTTTCACTATATTCGGATGATCACCTATAACATTATCTTGTTCAGTTGGATCCTCTACTAAGTTAAAGAGTTTAGAATCCTCTGCTTGGGGCATCTTGATATAACTCCATTCAGTATCTCTAACACAGATGAATTTATTGTTCCCGCATATTATATGATCGAGTCCGTCCTTTTGTTCTCCAGTAACTAGAGGCCACAAGTCCTGACCATCCATTTCCTCTGCCCCTTCGATACCGAGGATATTGAGCATAGTTGGAGTTATATGATGGTTATATACCAGGGGCTTTATCCTCTTCCCCGCATAGTCTCCGTCTGGATGCTTAACGAGTAGAGCTATCCTAAGCAAGGGTGAGTGAAGGGCGCTTGGGACCTTCTTGATTATCTTATTCTCGCCTAAAGGGTGTCCGTGATCGGAGATGAATACCAATAAGGTATTATCCCATAGATCTAAATCCTTCACCTTCTCGATGAACTTGCCAAGCCATCTATCGAGCATCGTTACCTCACCGGCATAAAGAGCTCTGATATATCTAAGCTCATCCTCACTCAGGTATCCGATATCCCCTCCCATTGGGAAGATGATCTCTTTACCTTTATAACCAGGATAGTATTTATCAACATAATAAGCAGGAGGATCCCAAGGCTCGTGAGGATCAAAGGAATCTAACCAGAGGAATATTTTATCTTGCTTGTAATTATCCTCCAGCCATTTCATACCTGCTCCGAAGACGCTGGGGGCGAAATAATCATCTTCGCTTTCTCTATCGGCTACATTCTTCAGATACTGAATTAATCCTCTAATCGTTCCTTTGTCCATTTCAGGCTTGAGGTAATGATCTAGGTCAATATTCTCAAGGGGTTTGGTTTTGTAGGGATCGGCTTCTTGTCCTCTTATCCATTGCCAAGAAGAGAAGCCTCGATGAAAATTCATCCGAGGCTTGAACATATGATAGGTATCGGTTATTAAAGCGGAGATATATCCTTCCTCGGTGAGTCTTTCGGCTATTGTGACATCTTCTTCATACAAAGGTTGCCAACCGGGTAATTTGACTCCTTCTCCCTTCCAGGGATGCCAATCCTTAAAGGGAAAGGTGCGATTACCGGTCATAAGAGCCCTTCGGACTGGTATGGTAGGCAATGCCTCTGGGTAGACTCCTTCGAAGAGAACGCTCTCCTTAGCGAGCGCATCTATGTTAGGAGTTTCTATCCAATCGTTCCCGTAGCATCCTATATGATCAACTCTTAAGCTATCGGCCATAATTAATATGAGGTTCATAAATATGCCCCCTAGGTTTTAATGAAAGTCTGTGTTCAATTATATCATACTTTAACTACTTCTTCAATAAAAAAAGCAAGTTTTAGGGTATGGATAGTCTTAGAGTATAAAAACTCCCCTAATTTGAAGAAGAGGGAAGTTTGAATTACAGATGATGAAAATTGGTTATGATAGATAGAAAGAAGCTCAGGCTATTTCTTCAATATGAGCGAAAGTATTATTGATACTACTGTCAGTATGATACCCATCATAAGCAATGCTGTTGTTAAAGAATATATATCTACAAAATGTCCTATTAGTGGAGAAAGAGTCATAAATAATAAGCTATTGAGCATATTCTTAATTGATAAAACTGTTGCTCTCTTTGAAGAAGGTATTCTTGTATTTATATAATCTTCAAGTAATGGTGAAAAGTATCCGCTTGCTATTGATTGGATAAATATAAATAAAAATCCTAAAATCAATACAAATTGGGATTCTAGAATAAAGGACAATGCTAAAAGTAACGGAATTAACAGGAGAGAATTCTTCATCCCAATTTTCTCCTCAATTTTATGCGCTTGTTTTGAGACAAATCCGCCTACTAAATTAAGTGCTGCATAGATAAATCCAAAATAGAAAAGAGGCATAGCTATTAATTTGAGATATGGTTGCCATAGCCAAAACCCAATATGAAAAAATAGCCAAATTATCGCGGCATAGAGAACAAAATAACTTGCATTTCCTATAAATGCTTGCCTGAAGCTTCTTCCTAAATGCAGGAGATATGATTCTTTTTCTTCTGACTCCTTGAAGAAAGGAGGTTCTTTTAATGTAAGTTGTACAACGAATGCGAACAATCCAGCAACAAAGTATGCCCACCATGCATAAGCCATACTTAATTGAGAAATTAAACCCCCAAGAATACCAGCAAGAGCCATAGATAAGGAAGCATACCATTTCATTTTGCCGATTATTTTCTTAAACTCTTGTTCTCTTTTCAATCCTTTCAAGGTATCATATAAAATTGCTACATCTGTCCCAGAGACAAAGGAAGAAGAAATTCCACCTATAGATATTGCTATCAAGACTATGATAAATGAATTGGAGAATATAATTATAGGTATAACGGGAATCCCAACTATTGATGCTATAACTAAGCTCCATTTACGACTTATTTTATCACTAAATACTCCAGTGGGAATCTCCATTAACAAAGCAACGAGCGCATAGGCCGATTCAATTAAGAAAAATTGTTTCATGGTAAACCCTTTTGAAAGTAAGAATAAAGTGTATATAACTAAATGAAACTGAGCATTTGAGAAGAAATTCATTAGATAAAGTTTTTGGATATTCTTCTCTAAAGATTTGTTTTCCATTCTCATTTTTAAGCTAAATGTAAGGATCTGAAAGTAGAAAAACCTCTTTATAAGCGAACTTAAAGATATTTATCTCCAACCCTAAACTCTCTTAAACAATCCTTCACTTCTTGATCCGTAAGATCATACCAATTTTGGTAGGAGGAAGCGACCGCAAAAGGAAGATTCTCTGGATGGACATAGAGCGAAACTAATTGATCGACCTCAGGTCCAATTAGCTTTGTCGCAGTCCCTGAAGCGGTAGGAACAGCGACGATAACTTTTTTGGGCTTTTTCTTCTTTACCGATTTGACAGCCACAAACATACTCGAACCAGTTGCCAAACCATCATCGATCAAGATCACAGCTTTGCCGGAGAAATCCACCCTTTCTCTTCCTCTTAGAAATCCTCTTTTTCGGTCTTCTACTTGCCTTTTTGCTTTTTGAGTTTGAGCCTCGATAACTTCTTTTGGAAGATCTTCTGAATATGGCCCTAAATATACTGTGCCATCCTCAGCTACTGCTCCAAATCCTGCCTCTGTTGTCCAGGGGAACTGAATTTTACGGGCAATAATTAAATCAAAAGGTGAATCTAAAATCTTAGCGACCTCTTTTCCCACTGGCACTCCTCCAGCCGGGATAGCAAGAACTACTATGTTTTCTAATCCCAATTCTTTCAATTTTTGGCCTAATTTTTTTCCTGCCTCGGTTCGATCCTTGTATAAAGTTGGAGGATATAGCATTATATCATCTCCTCCTATAGATGTTTCTCAAGCCATTGCTCTAAATCTCTCATAAGATGTAAGGCGGTAGATCGAGATCTACCGCCATCATCTATCGTTATTTTAATAAGCACTGGCAACAATTGATACGTTGCTGTCTATTTTCCTCCTTTCAATTCTTCGAGCCACTCCATAGCATCCTGTATCCAGTACTCATCGGTCTCAAGCTCTAGATACTTCTCTAACTGCTTAATAGCCTCTTGAATCTCCCCCCTATCCTCATATATCATCGCCAAATTGTAGTAGGGAGAAGCATAATTTGGATTCAGCTCGATCGCCTTATTATACCACTCCATAGCCTTGTCATAATCACCCATATCGTGGTAGGTAAGACCCATATCATTATAGGTGTATATGTAGTCGGGATCGATATTAAGCGCAGCATTATACTTCTCTAACGCCTTCTCATACTCCCCCACATCCTGATAGACCAATCCCAAATTGCGATGGGCGTGGAAGTAGTTCGGATCTTGCTCAAGTGCCTTTTCATACCACTCTATAGCGTTATCATAATCCCCAAGCTGATAGTAGGTCCGTCCTATATCGTTATAGGTAGGCACATAGCTGGGATCGATATCCAGGGCTTTTTCGAACTGCTCCCTAGCCTTCTCATACTCA
>CAZSTA010000100.1:0-5294 GCA_964609495.1 uncultured bacterium
GCCCTCGCTTATAAATTCAGCTATCTCGATTATGGGGATGAATCCAGGGAGATAGACAAGGGGCTTCCCGAGTGGAGTAAAAAATGGTATGGTGGAGGATGGAATAAAGTTCTCTCTCTACATATAGGGGTGGAGGCGAATCTTATAAAGAATTTATATCTAAGAGCTGGAGCGATTCAAAACTTTTACAGCAGTCTTAGTGAGGAGAGAAGCATTGAAGAGGATAGATTGCTGAGGGAGAGCAAGAAGAATTACTCCACCTACTGGACGGATTGGACGTTTGGGCTGGGATATAAGATAAATGATTTTATGCAGGTGGATTTAGTTAAGCAATGGATTAGCGGTAATTCTAGATCTGAGAAACAAAGGAATCCTTTAGAAGAAAGATATGAGGAGAAAGATAGCGAATATAAGAACATAGATCTAGCTTTAGCTATTTCCTTGAGGCTTTAGGACGCTTGACAAGCCAGATTCCTTCTGGTATAATCTATTCCCAGTAGATTACAATTGGATAATGACTATCGAAAGAGCAGACCAAAATAAAGAAAATACAACAAGAAAAGTTTCCAAAAAGTGGCTTTATGTAATTGGGTTAGTCGTTATTTTAGGAAGCGAGTTTATATTACGTGATGTTTTTCTTCCAGAGCATGCGAAAGATATTCAGATTGGAATAATCGTTCTATTAGAATGGCTGATTCTTTTATTATTACTTGTTTTCTGGATCCCTAAAATCGAGAGCAACAAATTAGGAAGTATTGGATTTGGAAAGTTCAAATGGAAATATCTAGGGATGGGTATTCTTACCTACCTCCTACTTATGATAGTTTGGACTGGTAGTGCTTTTGCTCTGAAGGCAATTAGACTTGAAGGATTAGTGAGTCTCCAGCCAGAGATAAAGGAAATAAGCTTTCTTATTCGCTTTAGTCTATTCCTTACTGGGACTTTTCTTGAGGAGATATTCTACCGGGGATACGTCATTGAAAGATTAATTTCGTTGACAGGAAAAAATTGGTTGGCAGGACTCATATCCTGGGTAGCTTTTACTTTTGTTCATCTCAAGTTTTTCGGTCTGGGACCAACGTTAGAGGTGGGAGTTATTTCAGCAGGACTTGTAATTCTTTACCTTATGAAGCGAAGCATCTGGCCATGTATCATAGTTCATGGAATAAATGATGTATTCGGCCTCTTAATAGCACCCTTAGTGGTGGTGCCATAATAGAGCATCAGTAGATCACAAAGTCAATATTTATTCACTGACAAATCCATTTTGAAATCTACCGAGAATAATATGAAAACGACTGGGTATATTATGAAAAATAATGATAAAAGACAGGGCAGTGATGCTTCTAACATAACAAACAGGATAACGAGTAACTTGAAGAGAGTGCTATTGGTTATTGCAGGAACATTTTTTGTAGGGCTCGGAATTATTGGAATATTTTTGCCCCTTTTGCCCACCACCCCTTTTCTCTTACTCGCCGCGGCGTGCTATGCTGGAAGCTCAAAAAGATTTTATAATTGGCTCTTAAATAACAAGTGGTTTGGAAATTATATCAAGAATTATCGAGAAGGAAAAGGGGTTCAATTAAAAGTAAAGGTTTTAACCATCTCTCTTTTATGGATAACAATAGGATATTCAGCTACCTTTGTGGTTCCCGTTCTTATAGGCAAGATCGTCTTGTTTCTAATCGCTATTGGCGTTACTACCCATATCCTCTCTATCCGAACTTTAAAAGTCAGAAAATAAAGTCATCCACTTTGGAATCTAACGAGGTCCGATAATGAGTTCATCTCGACGCATATTAAAGTATGTAACTCCCTATAAATATTATATTTTAGCCTCGATAATATGCACAATTTTAGCAGCTGTGCTTCAACTAGGACTCACGGTTATAGTTAGGGACTTCACTGATAAAGTAGTTGGGGAAGGAAACTTGGCGGCTCTAAATTTGATAATTTTTGAGGCGTTAATCATAGTTTTAGGGAAAAATATCTTCTCCTATGGGCAGATATATCTGATGTCATACGCAGGTCAAAGGGTGGTAACTGATCTACGCAAGAAGATGTTTGAGCATATCCAGAGGCTATCCCTGGATTTCTATGCTAAGTGGAAAACCGGGGAATTGATCTCCCGAATTATGAACGATGTAAATGTCCTTCAGACCGCGTTGGTGAATCAATTCATATACCAGCTCCTGCAAGCGATGCTCCTCTTAGGAGTCCTAATTTATGCCTTCATGATTCACTGGAAGCTGGCTCTGATATCCTTTATGACCATGCCATTTTTAGCCTATGCCTTAGCTCGTTTTGGGAATTGGATAAGGCGAGTGGGGATGCAGAATCAGATGAAGCTTGGTGATATCTCCTCCCTCCTTCAGGAAAAGATAGCTGGGATAAGGATAGTTAAGGCTTTCGTTATGGAGGATAAGGAGATAGAGAAATTTTCCGAAGAAGTCGAGTCGAACTTCAACTTTATGATAAGGAGGACGAAGCTCTTTGCGGCTCAGGTTCCGGTGGTCGGATTGATCGCAACTTTGGGTGTAACTGTGATAGTATGGTATGGCGGCTATGAGGTGGTTCGAGGCTCCCTGACCTTGGGCAAGTTCCTCCAATTTATAACCTGCTTAGCGTTTGGGGTAGAGCCAATAAATTCGCTCAGTCGGGTTTACGGAGTTTGGCAAGCGACCATCCCTGCTCTGGATAGGATATTTGAGATAATGGATATCACCTCTGAGGTCGAGGAGAAACCCGATTCATTCGAGCTACCTTCAGCCCAAGGAGAAGTAGATTTCCAGAATATATCCTTCTCCTTCAATGGGGATGATTACGTATTGAGAGATGTCAATCTCAAGGTCTCACCTGGCGAGGTAATAGCTTTAGTAGGTCCTAGCGGAGCAGGAAAGACAACGACGGTCAATCTGATCCCTCGCTTCTATGATCCTACTAAGGGAAGGATTTTGATAGACGGAGTTGATATAAGAGAGGTCAAATTATATTCTCTCCGCCGACAGATAGGGATAGTTCCGCAGGAGACTATCCTCTTTTCAGGCACGATCCGCGATAACATAGCCTACGGTAAACCCGAGGCTACGGATAGAGAGATAAGGGAGGCGGCTAAGGCTGCTAATGCTCACGAGTTCATTATGAATCTCGAAGGGGGATACGAGGCTAGAGTTGGCGAGCGAGGAGTCAATCTATCTGGAGGACAGAGACAGCGTATAGCTATCGCTAGAGCTATCCTTCTCTCTCCGCGCTTCCTTATATTAGATGAAGCTACCTCCTCTCTTGATACCCAGTCAGAGGATTTGGTTCAAGAGGCTCTCTCTCATCTGATGAAGGGGAGGACTACCTTCATCATCGCTCATCGCTTGAGCACGGTGATCGATGCCGACAGAATAATTGTATTGGATGGGGGTAGAATAGTGGAGATGGGCTCTCATAGAGAGTTGATAAATAGGGGTGGGCTATATAGCGAGTTGTATAGGAATCAATTCTTAAGTCAAGAAAAGGAGCAAGTCGATGTTAGATAAAGGGGCCTCTATATTCATAACAGGAATCTCCGGACAGTTAGGGATAGCTCTAAAGGAAGTCTTGAAAGGATATAATGTAAAGGGTTGTGGGATCGAGGATTCGGACATATCGAAGCCGCTGGAGACGATCGACTTGATAAGTGATTTTAATCCTGATCTTGTGATCCACGCGGCCGCTTATACCGATGTAGATGGATGCGAGACAAATCCTGATCTCGCCTATAAAGTCAATGCTTATGGCACTAGAAACGTTGCTTTAGCCTGTCAGAAATGCGAAGTCCCAATGGTTTATATAAGCACTGATTACATATTCGATGGGAGGAAGAGAAGTCCGTATATCGAATTCGATGAGCCTAATCCTCTAAGCGTATATGGACGGTCTAAGTTGGCTGGAGAGGGGATAGTCTCCTCTCTTCTGAATAGATATTACATAATAAGGACCTCTTGGCTATTCGGCAAGGGTCGCAACTTCGTGCGGACGATATTGAGACTCGCCTCGGAACGAGATGAGTTATCGATTGTGAACGATCAGATCGGCTGTCCGACTTATGCCTTAGATCTAGCTAAGACCATAAGTGAGATCATAAAGACCGATCTGTGGGGGGTATATCACGCCTCTAATAACGATAGAGCTTCGTGGTTCGAGTTCGCTTGTGCCATATTGGAATATGCAGGAATAGGGGGAGTTAAGGTTATTCCGATAACTACCGAAGAGCTGGGACGTCCAGCACCAAGACCCAGCTTCTCCGTTACGAGAAATTATTGCCTCCAGATGCAGGGTATGGATAATATGAGGAGCTGGAGGGAAGCCCTGAAGGATTACCTAGAAGACGAATTGAAGCAAAGAGATGCTTGATCTATCCATTTCCATAGTTAGCTATAACACTAGGGAATTGCTGAGGAACTGCCTAAAGTCCATCTTTGAGACTACTAAGGGGATAGAATTCGAGGTTATCATAGTGGATAATAATTCTCGTGATGGCAGTCAAGAGATGGTCGCCAAGGAGTTCCCCCAGGTCAAGCTGATCGCTAACGATAGTAATCGGGGGTTTGCAGGGGCTAATAATCAAGCTATCAAGGAGAGTAAGGGGAGACATATACTCCTTCTAAACAGCGATACTATCGTTTTGGAGGATACCTTAGAGATATGTTGTTCCTTTATGGATGAACACCTCGAGATAGGACTCTTGGGATGTAAACTACTTAATCCAGATGGAACTTTGCAACATTCCTGTCGTGGCTTCCCCTCCTTTCTAACTCTGTTCTTCGAATCGACCTTCCTCGATCAGATATTCCCTCGCCATGGAGTTATCGGTCGTTATCAGATGAGATATTGGGATCACGATGAGATAAGGGAAGTGGATCAGCCGATGGGCGCTTTTATGATGGTTCGGAGGGAGGCGATAGAGGAGGTAGGATATATGGATGAGGGATATTTTATGTTCTTTGAGGAAGTTGACTGGTGCTATCGAATCAAGGATAAAGGATGGAAGATAGTCTTTATTCCTCAAGCCGAGATCATCCATTATGGAGGGCAGAGTATCAGAAAGGCGCAGTTATCTATGTTCTTTGCTTGGCATAAGAGTCGCTTGCGCTTCTTCGCTAAACGTTATAAAAACCTGCCTCCTTCGTTAGTTAAGGGCTCGGTGGTGGCTCTCGGCTTACTTCAGCCAATTATCATTTTAGGGGTTTTAATTGGGGGAAGTAAGCTGATAGGCAGGCTATTAAGGTTATAGAGGAAACAATTATGCTTCCTTATATCAG
>CAZSTA010000100.1:5394-12835 GCA_964609495.1 uncultured bacterium
GATCTTTTATTTTTCACTGGGGATGACATTGTATCCACTCCAGTAGTGCTGGAGGAACACCTAAAGATACAACAAAGCAGTGATGAAGATATAGCGGTAAGCGGAAAGACCATGGGTTGGCCCGATTTCGAGGGGACTCCTTATCTAAGACATTCTCGAAGAAAATCCGCTCTCAATCATATCTTTATGAGTCGCAACAAGGATAACTTACCCTTCAACTTCTTGACCACTACTAACTGCACTATCAGAAAGAAGAATATAATTGAGGCCGGTTTTTTCGATGAGGATTTAAGCAAATATGGTTGGCAGGATATCGAGTTCGGCTATAGATTGAAATCTAAAGCAAAGGTAACTTTGAAATTTGCGGAGAAGGCGATAGCCTATCACCATCACTACGTCGATTTTTCTGCCAACTGTAAGCGTTTAGAACAAGTTGGCAGAGCGGCGGTCATAGTATATAGAAAACATCCAGACTTAAAGACCTTCTTGGGAATCCACCTGGGGAATTTCCTTACCGATGCACTTTTTTTCCCAAAAGGATATACTACTCGCGCTTTTCTCCGTCTAATATCTCGATTAGAGGGAAGAGGACCTCGTTTTTTACTCTCAGTTTGTTACGAGTTAGTATTTAATCACTACTATCTAAAGGGAGTAAGGGAGGGCTTCGAGATAGAAAAGGAGAGAGGAGATAGAGAGAAGCAAAGATCTATCTCCAGTGCGGAGACCTCCGAGGAATAGATCCAATGATATTGAAGAGGGAAATATCACTATGACTTTCGAATTTCCAAAACAGGCGAAAGAATATAGATGGCTGGAGATAGGATTGCTTATAATCGCCTTCTTCACTCCCTTATATGAGGGGATGATTTACGTTGGGATCCTCATAATGTTTGTATCTTTTACCCTTAATTGGATTAAAAGAAATAAAGGGAAGCCCTTCCCCTCAACACCCCTAAATTACCCCCTTCAATTTATGATCTTAGTAGCCTTCCTATCGGTAGTGAATTCTGAGATGGTTTGGGAAAGCTTCACCGCTGTATTAGTATTGGCGGGAGGGCTATTTATAGTCTATCATTTGATAGCTATCAGCCTCGATGAGCGACTCCTTAAAAATATGGTATTCGCCTCGGTGATAGCGGGAAGCATCGTCTCTATAATAGGAATTGCTCAATACACTCTTGGCGAAGCAGATCGCGCTTTTTCCACTATGCACAGAGCTACTGTTCTAGGTGGATATTTGGTAATTATCCTGCCGATAACCGCTAGCTTATGGCTCTCGGCTGAGTCCACAAAAAGCAAGTTGTGGTTAGGGATAGCGACGGGGTTAATGGGATTATGCTTGGTCTTCACCTATGCTAGGAGCGCTTGGTTAGGGATAGCATCTGCAGTCATCGCCTTAGCTTTTATAAAGAAAAGGAAAGCTCCCGTTATAATTTTAATATTAATATTGGTCATTATAACTTTATCCCTACTTTCCCCCTCCTTTGTTCAGCGTCTAATTAGCATAACTGATACTGAGGAGGAAACCATCACCGATCGCTTCGATGCTTGGCAAGGGTCCTTAGCGATTATTCGAGCCCATCCTCTAACTGGAATCGGATTAAACTCCTTCCCCTATGTCTATCCTCGCTATATGCCATTTACCGGGAGGAGAAATTTAGTCCATGCCCATAACATCTTCTTTCAATTGGGAGTCGAAATGGGTTTACTCAGCGTTCTCAGTTTTATATGGTTATTGATCGTTATCTTTGGACAGGGAATTAGCGCTTTAAGAAATATCTCCGCAAAGGAAATTTTTGCCGGCAACAAAACTCAAGGTTCAAAAGTTTCCTTTCCATATCTTGAGGGGTTAATAGGTGGAATCTTAGCGGGGTTAGTGGGCTTTATGATTCAAGAGCAATTCAATTTCGGTCTTGTCCTCAATGATATCGTCATCTTCTTTTGGGCTAATATCGCTCTATTGATGGCTGCTTGTCGGTTGGCAAAAGTTAAGCATAGGAATTTTAATAATTGAGTAAAGATGAAAAACATATTATATATCTCCCACGATATGACCTTGACTGGAGCACCGATAAGCTTATCCCTCCTCATAAAAGGTTTAGATCGAGACAAATTCAATCCGATCCTCGCTTGCCCGGTGGATGGACCTCTAAGAGAAGAGCTAGATAAAGTAAAGGTAGATTTTGAATTGATAGGCAGAGATAGCTTATCGAATATATCCATAGTCAATAATATACTTAGAGTTATAAAGAGGGAAAATATAGATATAATTCATACTAATACAGTTATCACTACTTATGGAGCAATAGCTGGCAGACTAGCGAAACTTCCAGTAGTATGGCATATTCGAGAAGATCTCTCCCAAGGATTATGGAATAAAATCCTGATAAATATAATAGGCTCTCTAGCTGATAAGATAATCGTAATTTCTAAGAAGATGGGGGAGGTCTTTGGAAAGTCCAGTGATAAGCTAGAGGTTATATATAATGGAGTAGATCTATCTCGATTCCATCTGGGTATAAATGGTAAGCAGTTAAGGGATAAATTGAGTTTAGACTATGATATCCCTATAGTGGGCTGGATAGGTAGTATGGAGCCAAGAAAGGGATGCAGGTATTTTTTGGAAGCTGTTGCTGAAGTCATCAAAGAGGGGATCGAAGCTAAATTCCTTATGGTTGGCGATTCTCTTCCGATATTCGCTGGATATAAACAGGAGATGGAGGAATTAGCCGAATCCTTAGGGATAGGCAAAGAAGTGATATTTACTGGCTGGCGTAGGGATATTCCTCAAGTTATGGCGACCTTAGATCTTTTCGTGATGTCATCTTTACAAGAGCCTCTAGGAAGGGTGCTTATCGAGGCAATGGCTATGAGAAAGCCGACGGTTGCCACGAGGGTGGGAGGGATACCAGAGGTAGTTGAGGAGGGAGTCACAGGCTTGCTGGTTCCTCCTGGGGATTCGAGCGCTATAGCAGAAGCCATTATATCCTTACTAAATGATAGAGATAGAGCAGAGAAGATGAGTATAGCTGGAAGAGAAAGAGCGGAGAAGATGTTCAGTATGGAAAGTTATGTGGAGAATGTGGAGAGGGTATATGACTCCTTTTAGGAGAGGGGTTAGAGGTCAGATTATAGGTCTTGAGCTTACTTTAAATCACCCTTCCCTAACCCCTCCCGTCAAGGGAGGGGAAACTAATCTTATTAAGAGGGCGAGCTTATCTGGATGTTCCCTCTCCCCTCGTGGGAGAGGGATAGGGTGAGGGGGTAATACGAAGTATAGACTTAGAGTGAGGGGGAAAATGGAATCTTCTGAAAAACAAGTTTTATTCTTGAGCAATGGTTATGCCGAGGATTTGATGGCGGCTAGAGTCGTCGCTCACTTGAATAAGATGTCCCCAGAAATCAAGGTCAAAGCTTTGCCAGTAGTGGGAGAGGGGAGAGCGTATTTCCCCACTAGAGCGGAGCTTCTTGATCCTCGGAGAATGCTACCCAGTGGTGGGTTTCTCCTACAAAGCGGAAAAGAGATCATCGCTGATCTTAAAGATGGATTGTTACGCTTGATCTGGCAACAGGGAAAAACCTTGCGAAGAGAGAGTGAAAATATAGATTTAGTTGTAGGAGTAGGTGACTTCTATCTGATTATACTGAATATGTTATTCGTTCATAAACCGATGTTCTTTATTCCCACTGCCAAATCGGATTATATATGTCCTCATTTCTTCATCGAAAAATGGATTATGCGTCACTTTTGCCAGTTAGTAGCTCCTAGAGATGAGAAAACAGCTCGCTCTTTAAGGAAAGATCGAATTAAAGCCGCCTTTGTGGGAAATTTGATGATGGACTGTATTGATCCACTGAGCGGGAATAACACGAGGAAGCTTGAGATAGATGAATCCTCAAGAGTTATTGGAATTTTACCAGGGAGTAGAGAAGAGGCTTATCTAAATTTATCCAAGATACTCAGGGTTGTTGATTATGTTAATACCGCCGCCAAGGATAAAAAGCTGACTTTTTTAATGGCTTTGGCCTCCTCCCTCGATCTTGAGCGAATTCGAGAGTCTGCTCTCAAAGTAGGTTGGGAACTCGATATTGAAACAGAAGATATAGCCCATCTTAGCGGAAATTCAGGAGCTTCTATAATCGCAGTCAAAGGGAGATTTGGAGAGGTATTGCGCTCTTCTAAGATAGCGATCGGCTTAGCAGGAACAGCTAATGAACAAGCGGTAGGGATGAGAGTCCCTACTGTTGCCTTTACAGGATATGGGCCTCAAACGACTCCTAATAGATTCAAGGATCAGAATAATCTACTGGGCGAGTCCCTCTATGTAGCTGAAGGAGATGAGGAGGAGATCGCTTCCCAAATTTGGGATATATTGAACGATCCTGCGAGGATGGAGACGATGAGGCGGGTGGGAAGGGAGCGTATGGGTGAGCCAGGGGGAACTAAGCGCGTCGCCGAATTGATCGGAGAACTGCTCAAACGGAAGGAAGATATTAAGGTTAAAGATGTGCATTATAGAGGAGAGGAAATGTTAGATCTGTCTATCGTAATAGCTAGCTATAATACCAAAGATTTGCTTGAGAATTGCTTGCAATCCCTCTTTGAGCATACTAAGGATATCGAGTTCGAGGTCTGGGTGGTGGATAATAATTCGAGTGATGGCAGTATAGAAATGGTCAAGAGGGAATTTCCCCAAGTTAAACTCATAGAGAATAAAGATAACTTGGGATTCGCTAAAGCTAACAATCAAGCGATCGGGAGAAGCAACAGTAGATATGTTCTGCTATTGAATAGCGATACTACACTTGTTGATAATTCGCTCAAACTTATGATTTCCTTCCTCGATGAGAGATTAGCTATAGGGGCTTTGGGATGTTCGTTAATAAGACCTGATGGGAAATTACAATCTATCGGTAGAGGCTCTATTCTACTCGGAAGAAATAAACCTAAAGCGGTTAATTGGGTCGAAGGCGCTTGTCTGATGCTCAGGAGAGAGGCACTGGAGGAAGTCGGATACCTGGATGAGAACTTCTTCTTCTATAGCGAGGATATGGATATGTGTGTGCGGATAAGAAAAGGCGGTTGGAAAGTATTCTCCCTGCCTCAAGCTAAAGTTGTCCACTATGGGGGAGGAAGTAGCAAGAATATTAATAGCAGACTAACTATCGAGGGATATAAAAGTGGATATTATTACTGCGAGAAGCATTATGGGGAATTTGTGTTGAAGTTATACAAAGGTATAGCTCTATTCGATCTCGAGTTGAGGATGAAATATTGGGGGTTAGTGAGACGTTTTAGTAAGGGAAGAAGAGAGGAAGCTGAGAAGAGATTGAAGACCTATGAAGAAGTTAAGAAATTGACTACCACATAATTTATAGATTGCGTAAAAGAGGGTTGCTAGGATATAAATAATATGGTATAATAGGAATAGAACGAGATATAGCTTTTATACGAGGAGGTGAGGAAAAGAGTATCTAAGTATAAACCTTTTAAAGATCGTTCCCGAATTAAAAAGGAGGTATCTTAAAGATGAGGAGACTTGTTTTTATTCTCAGTCTAGCTTTGTTAATAGCCCTAGTTGCTAGTGTTGCTTACGGCGAAGAGAAGATAGTTCTAAACACCATTAGTGGCCCAGACCCAATGGGGCAAATGGCGAAGGAAAATGCGCTATTTGAGAAATTAACCGGCATCAAGGTGAATGTTACCACCGTCCCCTACGGTCGAGAGCAGAGAACCAAGCTGGTCACAGCCTTTATGGCTGGTGGCACAGCCTATGATATGTATGTCATCGACTGCGTAGAGGTCCCCGAATACGTAGAGGCGGGCTGGGCTTTGGATGTAACCCCCTGGGTTACCCCTGAAATGGAGAAGGATATATTGCCCTTCGCTAAGGATGGAATGATGTATAGGGATAAGTGGTATGGCCTGCCCTGGGTATCGGAGTGGAAATCATTCGTCTATAACGCTAAGAAGCTCCAAGATGCTGGGTTCGCCGAGCCACCTAACACCTGGGAGGAGTTCGTCGAGCAGTGCCAGAAACTCCAGAATGCTGGACTAGTGAGGAAATACGCTACTGCCTGGTCCTGGGCTCAAAAGGAGTGTATAATCTGCGATTTCGTCCCCTTAGCCGTTACTTTTAAGGGAGAATTCTTTGATAAGGACCTCAATCCTCTCTTCAACAAAGGTGGCGCAATCGAGGCCCTCCAGTTTATGATCGATACCATTGATAAATATGAGATCACCAACCCCGCTTCTCTAACCTATACTGAGAGCGATGTGGATCAGGCGATATATGCGGGAGATATCGCCTTCTGCTTCAAATGGGGCTTGCCATTAGTTCCTCTAAATGACCCTGAGGTATCGAAGGTGGTAGGGGAGTGCATGATCGGGCTTACTCCTTCAGTGGATGGAAAATCTACTGTGGCTTGCTCTGGGCCTATGGGCTGGTCCATCTCTCCCGGCTCGAGGGATAAGGAAGCTGCCTGGAAGTATATCGAGTTTAGAGCAGGGCTTGAGGGAGCTAAGCGGAATGCTGTAAATTACGGCGTCGTGCCTGGTTGGGCTTCTCTATATACCGATCCCGAGGTGCTGGAGACCATACCCGGCTTGGATCTGATGCTGGAGCAGGGTAAACATATCGTCAACAGGCCTCGAGTGCCCTGGTACTATGAGTTCTCAGCGGCACTACAGCTTGAGCTTCATAATGCGCTAACCCACAAGAAGACTCCCCAGGTAGCTATGGATGATGCGGTAGCGAAGGCTTTAGAGATCAAGGCTGAGTATGAGGAGTAGTAATTAATGGGTTGCAGTCAACGGATTATAAGCGCCTTATCCTCTGCTAAATCCGTTGACTGCTCATTTAAGTGAAGGTGGGGCATAGTTCAACAAAGAATCTCTCTGTAACCATCCTATTAAACTATAGCCTTATCAGCATTATCTGATTCAAGTTTGCTCTATGACAGCGATTAGAAATATTTATACCCCACCTTCACCTAAATATTCATTATAAGCGAAAGTGATAGTTGGGCATAAGCGAAGTATTTCGGTTATTTTAAGTTACGAAATAGCACCGAATTGGTATTGCTATAAATTTATTTTTATATCAAAATTGAATGGGGTGTAAAGAATGAAAGCTGCAATTCTTTATTGGACAAAATCTGGTAATACAGAAAAAGTAGCACTAGCTATTAAAGAATGCATACAATCGATTGGGGTAGAGGTTGAATACTTGAGAGTAGATGAGGCGAAAGATTTAGACTTTTTTGATTATGACTTAATTTGCCTTGGCTTTCCTTCGTATAGTTGGCAACCTCCTAAACCAGTAGATAATTTCTTATTAGATCAGTTCAATAGATATCATAAAGAACGAGTGAAAGTTGGCGCACCAAAGCTGCCGGGAAAAAACGTGATTATTTTCTGTACATATTCCGGACCTCATAC
>CAZSTA010000101.1:0-12817 GCA_964609495.1 uncultured bacterium
ATTTTTTTGTTAATTCCTCTTGACAACAATCCGATTTTTTGGTATACTACAAATAGCAGACAGTTTGATTCGGGAAAGGATGGGTATGTTTAGAATGTTGGTTTCCTCAGCCAATTTAATACTTTGGTGGTGGCGTTGGCGAGTGGGGGAAGTATGCCCATCCGGCTTAAGGTGCTAGCCAAAAGCTAATTTTCGCCAAATATAAGCCACGGGATACTTCTCAGAGTCCCGTGGCTTTTTTTGATGCCAGATTTTACAGCCACGGGTTTTTCGGAAAACTCGTGGCTTTTTTTATTTTATAGAAGATAAAGAGGAGGTATGAAGTTGAAAGGTCGGATATTGACTGGACACAGACCAACAGGAAGAAGACATCTAGGACATCTAGCAGGGACCTTGCAGAGTTGGGTCAAATTACAGGATGAATATGAATGTTTCTTTATCCTCGCCGATTGGCATGTGTTAACTACCGATTATTCGAATTCGGGCAGGATAGGGCAGAATATCATAGATACGCTTATAGATTGGTTGGCAGCGGGAATCGATCCTGCGAGAAGCACCATCTTCCTCCAGTCGGGGGTGCCAGAGCATGCTGAGTTAACCTTGCTCTTCTCTATGTTAGTCACCGTATCTCGATTGGAGCGCAATCCCACCTATAAAGAGCAGAAGCAGGAACTCGATCTAGGGGAGCGGGCTTCCTTGGGGCTTCTCACCTATCCAGTGTTACAAGCGGCGGATATTCTGATTTATAGGGCTAATGTGGTGCCAGTTGGAGAGGATCAACTGCCTCACCTGGAGTTGAGTAGAGAGATCGCTCGACGCTTCAACAATATCTACGGAGAGCTATTTCCCGAGCCTCAATCCCTACTAAGTGCTACTCCTAGACTATTGGGGATCGATGGAAGGATGATGCATACCAGCTATGGAAATACTATTCCTCTTTCGGCTCCTCCTGAGGAGGTGCGAGAGAAGGTGATGAGTATGACCACCGATCCAGAACGAATACATAAGAGCGATCCTGGTCATCCAGGGGTATGCAATGTCTTCTCCTATTACCAAGCTTTCCAAAAGGACATAGAAGAGCAAGTTAGGGATGAGTGCGAGAAGGCGAAGATAGGTTGTGTGGAGTGTAAGCGGAGATTAGCTGAGTTCTTAGTGGAGAAACTACAGCCATTCCGGGAGAAGAGAGCAGAACTTATTGATCAGCCAGATAGGGTGATTCAAATCTTAGCTGAGGGAACACCAAAGGCAAGGAAGGTCGCTAGGGAGACGATCGAGATGGTTAGGGAGAGGATGAAATTAGATTATACTGCCCAGTGGAATGTTCTGCCTCCGGCGAAGAATTTGAGTATGTATTTTTAGGGCTGTATAATGGCGAGTCGAGTCTCCTACTGGGCTCGCCTGAACTTAGAGGAGATAGCTAGAGAGAAACCATTTTAATTTTTTTGGTATTTACCATTGACAAATCGGTAATACTAAGATATAATATAAACTCAGGATTTCTCAAAACGTTGGGAGTTAGATAGATGAGACGAGTTGTAAAGCTATGACTGAGATTTTTTCGGGATGCTCTGGATGGTATTATGAGCATTGGAGAGGGAAATTCTATCCAGAATCGCTTGGTAAGAGTAAGTGGTTGCAGTTCTACAGTAAGGAATTTAATAGTGTAGAACTTAATAATACTTTCTACCACTTCCCTCGAGAGAGGAACTTAAAAGCCTGGTATTCCAAAGTCCCTAGCGATTTCAAATTCTCGGTGAAAGCCACTAGGTCGATAACTCATACGAGGAAGTTCTCGAATACTGAAGCTCTTATCAAGGATTTCTATTCGGCTTTGGAGTTTCTAGGGGATAAATTAGGTTGTATCCTATTCCAACTCCCTCCTCAGCTTAAGAAGAATCTCGATATATTGGCTAAAATTGTTGAGCAGTTGGATAAGGAGAAGAGCAACGTCTTGGAATTTCGTGATCCCTCATGGTTTTCTGAAGAGGTATATGAGATACTGAGGGATAACAATATTGGTATGTGTTCCCTCAGTGCTCCCCGATCTTCGGGATTGCCCGAGGAAATTATAACAACTTCCGATACATACTATATCAGATTTCACGGTAGGGATGATTGGTATAGTTACAACTACTCCGAGGAAGAATTAAGAAGATGGGCTGAGAAGATTAAGGCTCTCGAAGTTGGAAGTAGAAACAGAGATAATTCAAAGATAACTCCGCCTGAGAAATTGAAGATATTCATCTATTTCAACAATGATTACGAGGCTTATGCTCCTGAGAATTGCAAGCGCTTGAGGGAACTCATAGTTTCAGCTATCTAACTAAGCAGTCAAATCTTTAATAAAGTAGGTGAGAAAGGAATGGCAGAAGAGACAGCAGTTTTAGCCGATTTTGTAGCTATCAAAGCTTTGGAGAATGGAGTGACCATTATCGGTATCACTAGAGGTAAGGAGAGCAGGGTCCATCATACGGAGAAGCTTGATGCCGGCGAAGTTATGTTCGCTCAATTCACCGAGGATATCTCAGCCATAAAGATTAGAGGCAGATCCGAAATCACGAGTAAGTATGGTAAAATTACGACTGGGGGTGAATAAGGGAGGTGAGAAGGGTAATATAATAGATTAGATAAGATTAGATGAGCAGATAGATTAGGATATCCGAAAACCTAAGATATTTATCAACCGAGCTCATCTTAATCAAAAATCCGAGATATTCACAGCTTAGAGATCATCCGATCTTTAAGGTGTGAACTATAGATCGACAGCTCGGTTTTTCATTTGGAAGAGATCGCGATCCTACTTAGGAAGCCATCATCGAGCGGATTAAAACTTCTGTAGTCGAGTTTAGAAAGATTGAGAGGAGGAAATGATGTATAAACCAACCTTCGCTGAGTTTAAGAGATTAGCTGAGCACGGGAATTTGATACCCATTTACAAGGAGATACTTGCCGATCTGGAGACCCCGGTATCCGCCTTTAAGAAGCTTCGAGAGGGAGAGAAGTTCGCCTTCCTTCTTGAGAGCGTGGAAGGTGGGGAGAGGGTCGCTAGATATTCTTTTCTGGGGAGCGATCCCTTCTTAATCGTTCGGAGTAAAGGGGATAAGTGGCTAATAGAGGAGAATGGAGAGAAGAGAGAAGAGAAATCGGAAGATGATCCCCTGAGATATCTTGAGAGGATGCTCAAGAGGTATAAGCCGATCGCTCATCACGAATTATCGGAGTTACCACGCTTCTATGGTGGCGCAGTGGGATATCTAAGTTATGATATGGTCAGGTACTTCGAGAAGTTGCCCGATCTATTGGAGGACGATCTTCACTTCCCCGATTGTGCCTTCCTCTTAACCGATACCATTTTGGTATTCGATCATGTAAAACATAAGATCAAGATCGTAGCTAACGTTTCGGTCGACTCTGATCTCAAGAAAGCTTATCATAAGGCCCTCGATAAGATAGAGGCGATAGAACATAAATTGAAATCTCCCCAGCCTTATCCCAACGATCATCAGCCTAAGCCCCTGAAGGTGGAATCCAACTTCTCCCGAGAGGAATTCATCAGGGGTGTGGAAAAAATTAAGGATTACATCCGGGCAGGGGATATCATTCAAGCTGTCTTTTCCCAGAGGTTCGCTACTACCCTCTCCAACGATTCCTTCGATGTCTATAGGGCTTTGCGCTCCATTAATCCCTCCCCCTATATGTTCTACTTGAAGTTCGATGATTTCAGTATCTTAGGTTCTTCTCCCGAACTTTTGGTGCGGGTCGAGGACGATCGAGTCCAATATCGTCCTTTGGCAGGAACTAGGAGGAGAGGGGAGACACCGAAGGAGGATAAACAATTGGAGGAGGAGTTACTTGCGGACGAGAAGGAGCGGGCGGAGCATGTGATGTTAGTCGATCTAGGGAGGAACGACATCGGTCGAGTCTGTGGCTACGGGACCGTCAAAGTCTCCGAGTTGATGGCGGTCGAGCGATATTCCCATGTGATGCATATCGTCTCGAACGTTGAGGGGCAACTCAGACCGGATAAGACTCCTTTTGATGCCCTACGAGCTTGTTTTCCCGCGGGGACGGTAACCGGAGCTCCGAAGATCAGAGCTATGGAGATAATAGAGGAACTGGAACCAGTGAGGCGCGGTCCTTATGCGGGATCGGTGGGATATCTGGGATTCTCTGGGAATCTCGATACCTGCATCACTATCCGCACCATTATCGTCAAGGGTGATAAAGCCTATGTTCAGGCTGGAGCGGGAATCGTCGCCGATTCCGATCCCGAAAGCGAATATCAGGAAACGGCGAATAAGGCTAAAGCCTTGCTAACCGCGATCGAGGTGGCGGAAAGGGGGCTTTAGAGATGATCCTAATGATCGATAATTACGATTCTTTTACTTACAATCTGGTCCAGTATCTGGGCGAATTGGGGGCTGAGCTCTCCGTCTATCGCAATGATAAGATAACCGTGGAGGAGATGAAGAGCCTCGATCCCGATCGGATCGTTATCTCCCCAGGTCCTTGCACTCCTAATGAGGCTGGGATATCCAACGAGGTAGTCGAGGAGTTCGCGGGGAGAGTCCCGATCCTTGGTGTCTGTCTGGGGAATCAATGTATAGGGCAAGTCTTTGGGGGCGAGATAGTGCGAGCCCAGAGATTAATGCATGGAAAGACCTCTGAGATCCATCATGATGGTCTTTCGATCTTCTGTGGCTTGCCGAACCCTTTCATCGCCACTCGTTACCATTCTTTAGCGATAGATAGGGATAGCGTTCCTGATTGTCTGGAGGTAACTGCTAGGGCTGAGGATGGGGAGATAATGGGAGTGAGGCACAAGAAATATGCTGTAGAGGGGGTCCAGTTTCATCCCGAGTCGATATTGACTCCGATGGGGAAGAGACTGCTGGCTAACTTTTTGCATAGGGATTTCTCGGATAAATTGCCTTTGAGTGCTGAGAATATCGAGGTTACTATCAGATAAGATTAGAGGAGGTCGGGTAAATGATCAAAGAGAGTATTAGAAAGGTAGTTGAGAGGGAAGATTTAACTTTGCCAGAAGCCCAGCAAACTATGGAGGAGATTATGAGCGGAGAGGCAGCTCCTGCTCAGATAGCTTCCTTTATCACCGCCTTGCGAATGAAGGGAGAGACGGTAGAGGAGATCTCGGGCTTTGCCAAGACTATGCGCTCCAAAGCTACCCAGATCAAGACAGAAAGAGAACCACTCATTGATACCTGTGGAACAGGAGGGGATGGAGCTAAAACCTTCAATATCTCCACCGCTACCGCTTTCGTCGCAGCTGGAGCAGGGATCGCAGTTGCCAAGCATGGAAATCGCTCGGTATCAAGTAATTGTGGAAGTGCAGATGTCCTGAAGGAGCTAGGGGTCAATCTAGAGCTGAGTCCAGAGAAAGTCGGAGAATGCATCGATGAGGTCGGTATTGGCTTCCTCTATGCGCCTCTTCTCCACAAAGCGATGAAGTATGCCATCGGTCCCAGAAGGGAGATGGGGATAAGAACGGTCTTTAATATCCTGGGTCCCCTGACAAACCCTGCGGGAGCTAAGAGACAGATAATGGGCGTCTTCGATATAAATCTGACCGAGGCTTTAGCGGAAGTCCTTCAAAATCTAGGAGGAGAACATTGCTTCGTTGTCCACAGCGAAGATGGCTTGGACGAGATAACCATCACTGGGGTCACTAAGATATCGGAGGCTAAGGATGGGAAGGTCGATACTTACTATCTAGATCCTAGAGAATTAGGCTTCAAGCTTGCCTCCCTGGAGGAAGTGCGCGGAGGAGATGTCAAGAAAAATGCGCAGATGCTCTTGGATGTTCTAGGTGGAGAGAATGGACCTACGAGGGACATAGTTCTATTGAACTCCGCAGCCGCTATAATCGCGGGAGGGAAGGTCAATGATTTCGCTGAGGGGCTAGAGTTGGCTAGGGAATCTATAGACTCAGGAGAGGCTATGCGAAAGCTTTCTGCTATGCGAGAGTTCACAAACGCCGTTTAGGCACATAATATTGAGAAGAAGGGGAGAATAAGGATTTGATCTTGGACGATATTATCGCGCATAAAAAAGAGGAGGTCGCAGAGAATAAGAGGAAAGTCCCTCTTTCTGTGTTGAAAGCTAAATTAATGGGACTGCCTCCTACTCGTCCCTTCGCCGAGAGGTTGAAGAACTCGCCTCCTATCAAACTGATAGCGGAGATCAAGAAAGCCTCCCCCTCCCGAGGGGTCATCAGGGAGGATTTCAATCCAATCGCTATCGCTCAGATCTATGAGAAAAGTGGAGCCTCTGCTATCTCAGTCCTCACCGACGAGAGGTTCTTTCAGGGTCATCTTTCCTCTCTCCGCCGTATCAGTTATAGAAGTAAAGTTCCCCTTTTGCGCAAAGATTTTATCATAGATGAATATCAGATCTATGAATCCCGATTATGGCGTGCCGATGCGATCCTCCTCATCGTATCCGTTCTAGGAGGAGAGAAGGTTGCGAACTTCATAAAGCTCGCCTCTGACTTAGGTTTAGATTGCCTGGTGGAAGTTCACAATGAAGCGGAGTTAGAGGAAGCTTTGAGGGCTTCTGCTGACATAGTAGGAATCAACAATCGTAATTTGAAGGATTTCACTGTAGATCTCAATACCACTTTCCATCTTCTAAAGTTTATCCCTGAGAATAAAATAGTGGTAAGTGAAAGCGGGATTTCCACTAGGGATGATGTCCTCTCTTTAGAGGAAAAGGGGGTAAATGCTATCCTGGTGGGGGAAGCTCTCATGAGAGAAGCTGATATCCAGCGCAAAGTGGAGGAGTTGTTAGGGGTTTCATAGGAGTATGGATATGGGAGTTATGGAGAGGATCGAGGCTGAGGCGAAGAAGATGTTCGTAGAAGCTAAGCCCACTCACGATTGGGATCATATAAAGCGCGTTCTTCATCTAGTGAGGCGGATGGGGGCCGAAGCTCAGGCGGATCTTCAAATTCTAACCGCGGCCGCGCTCCTCCATGATATAGGACGAGTGGAGGCTGATAAAAGTGGTGAGTGCCACGCAGAAAAAGGGGCGGAGATGGCGGAAGGGATATTAGAGAAATGCGATTTTCCCTCTGAGAAGAGGAAGGCGGTTATCCATTGTATCCGTAGCCATCGTTTTCGAGATGATAATGTTCCTAAGACTTTAGAGGCGAAGATCTTATATGATGCGGATAAATTAGACGCGATAGGAGCTATCGGGATATGTCGAGCTTACTCCTATGCTGGTGAGAATGGTCAGCGTCTATATTCCGATTTTGAGGAGGAGGTCCGTTTAACTAAGGTTGTAGATCACAGCGAGCATACCCCGGTGGTGGAATTCAAGGTTAAACTGAGCCATATTAAGGATAAGATGCTTACTCCTATGGGGAGGAAGCTCGCTGAGGAAAGACATAAATATATGGTATCCTTCTTCGAGAGGCTGAAAAGGGAGATCGAAGGCGAACTTTGAGCGAGGAGGTGATAACTGCTAAAAACTTGCCAAATGAGAATTTTCCCTCCAAGCATCCATAAAAGCAGAAGATAACGGCTTCACTCTTGGGTTTTGTAAGCTAGGTTAGGAGCGGTAGAGGGAGGAGAAGTTACCCTAGTTGAGAAGAGCAAATGCGTTGGATGTGAAAGTCGAAATGTAGGTGTAGTTAAGTTTATAAGTTTAAGGAGAATAGAAAAAGGAGGAAAAATTAGCATGGATGATATAAAGACCATACTTCCGGAGAGTGAGATGCCTGATGCTTGGTATAATATAGCGGCGGATATACCCCGACCTCTGGCTCCAGCTCTGCATCCGGTTACTCAAAAACCGCTTACTCCGGATGATCTTGCCCCTATATTCCCGATGGGGCTCATTATGCAGGAGGCTAGTCAAGAGCGCTGGATAGATATCCCTGGGGAGGTGATCGATATCTATCGTATGTGGAGACCTACTCCTTTACACCGCGCCCGAAGGTTAGAGAAGTTCTTAGATACTCCAGCTAAGATCTACTATAAGAATGAAGGAGTAAGCCCTCCAGGGAGCCACAAGCCCAACACTGCTGTCGCTCAAGCTTACTACAATAAGCAGGAGGGGGTAAAACGACTGACTACGGAGACGGGAGCAGGACAGTGGGGAAGTGCCTTGAGTTTCGCCTGTAACATCTTCGGGCTCGACTGCACAGTCTATATGGTTAAGATCAGCTATGACCAGAAGCCCTATCGTAAGTCTATGATGCACACCTGGGGAGCCGAGGTTATATCTAGTCCTACCTATGGAACCAAAGTCGGAAGAGCGATCTTGGAGAAGGATCCTGATTCTCTAGGAAGCCTAGGGATATCTATTAGTGAAGCGGTGGAGGATGCAGTAACCCATGAGGATAGTAGGTATTCTCTAGGGAGCGTTCTGAATCACGTCATTCTCCATCAGACGATCGTCGGCTTAGAGGCTAAAAAGCAATTAGAGATGATCGGTGAGTATCCGGATATCCTCATCGGATGCGTTGGAGGGGGAAGTAATATGTCCGGTT
This sequence comes from uncultured bacterium, assembly GCA_964609495.1. Taxonomy (GTDB): domain Bacteria; phylum CAZSTA01; class CAZSTA01; order CAZSTA01; family CAZSTA01; genus CAZSTA01. Next base: position 8,516 of record CAZSTA010000101.1, read on the forward strand.
TCACTTTTCCTTTCGTCCAGGACAAGCTTCGATATGGGAAGGAGATGCGAGTCATCGCTGTAGAGCCTACCGCTTGTCCGACTCTAACTAAGGGGCTATACAAATACGACTACGGAGATACCGCTCAGATGGCTCCTATAGTGATGATGTATACCCTAGGGCATGACTTCATCCCCCCAGCAATCCACTCCGGGGGATTGCGTTATCACGGAGATGCTCCCCTGTTATGTTTGCTCTACGATGAAGGGATCGTTGAGGCGGTGGCTTATCATCAGAATTATGCTTTCGAAGCTGCGATTATCTTCGCCAAACAGGAGGGAATAGTTCCTGCTCCTGAGACTGCCCATGCCATCAGATCAGCGATCGATGAAGCTTTGAAGTGTAAGGAAAGCGGTGAGAAGAAGACCATCATCTTTAATATGAGCGGTCATGGGCATTTCGATCTTGCGGCCTATGATGCTTACCTAGCAGGAGAACTGGAGGATTATGAATATCCAGAGGAGAAGATCGAGGAGGCTCTTAAGAACCTACCGAAGGTAGAGGTTTAAGCTGATAAAGGCATCGGATCTGGAGAATTTCTAGGTCCGATGCTATCCCTAGGAGAAAATCAGGAGTAAAAATTGACCAGGATTAAGATATGTGGAATCACTAATTTAGAAGATGCCCAAATAGCAGCGGAGCTAGGGGCTGATGCCTTAGGCTTTATCTTCGCTCCCAGCCCCCGCCAAGTTAGCCTTCAAAGGGCGAAGGAGATAATCCAAAAACTTCCCCCTTTTCTGACCAAGGTGGGCGTGTTCGTCAACGAGGAGTTGAATACCGTAGCTCGGGCTATGAGCTACTGTGGATTAGATGTGGTTCAGCTTCATGGGGAGGAAACTCCTGACTACTGCCGTTCGTTGGGGGAGAGGTGGAGAGTTATAAAGAGTTTCCGAGTTAAGGATGGAGATAGCCTCCTGCCTCTTCCTGATTATGAGGTGAGCGCCTATCTATTAGATACTTATGTAAAGGGTATCGCCGGAGGAACGGGAAAGACCTTCAACTGGGAATTAGCTCGGGAAGCCAAGCGATTCGGAAGAATAATACTAGCCGGAGGTCTCAATCCAGAGAATATCACTGAGGCTATAGAAACGGTTAAGTGCTATGCGGTAGATGTTAGCAGTGGGATAGAAGCTGAGAGGGGAAAGAAGGATTTTGATAAGATGAGGCTGTTCATCAAAAGGGCAAAGGAAGCCTCTTTGAATATCGCTTTTGAAATATGAAGATAATCGAATTAACTGCTCCTCTGAGAGATGAGGACATAGCTAAGCTTAGGAGTGGCGATAGAGTATTGTTAAGTGGGGTGCTCTACACCGGTCGGGACTCTGCTCATAAGAGACTGATCGAGGCGATAGAGAGAGGAGAAAAACTACCCTTCGATCTCCGGGGACAGATAATCTATTACGTAGGACCTGCTCCTGCTCGACCAGATCAGGTGATCGGTCCTGCGGGTCCTACTACTAGCGGGCGAATGGATTTATACACTCCACCCTTACTGGAAAGAGGATTAAAGGGAACGATTGGGAAAGGGACTCGCTCTAAGATCGTTAAGGAAGCCCTAAAAAAGTATAAAGCCCTTTACTTCGCTACTCTAGGGGGAGCTGGGGCTCTGCTCTCTCGTTCCATCAAAAAAGCCGAGGTGATAGCTTATAAGGATTTGGGAACAGAGGCGATACGCCTCTTGGAGGTGGAGGATTTTCCCGCTATAGTGATAAATGATATGTATGGAGGGGATCTTTACGAAGAGGGAGTGAGAAAGTATAGACGAGGAAGTTGAATTATCATACTTTTAGGAGCGTTAAACTATGATAGAGGATACAATAGTATTACCCGATAAGCAAGGACATTTTGGTCCCTATGGGGGGAAATTCGTCCCCGAAACCTTGATGCCCGCTTTAGAGGAGTTGGAACAAGCCTATCTGGAGGCTAAAGAGAGTGTGGGATTTCAGAGGGAATTAAATTATTACCTCAAACAGTATGCTGGTCGTCCAAGCCCTCTCTACTTCGCCGAGAGATTGACCGAAAAATTGGGAGGAGCGAAGATATACCTTAAAAGGGAGGATCTGAATCATACTGGCGCTCATAAGATCAATAACACCTTGGGACAGATACTCCTAGCCCAGAAGATGAAGAAGAGGAGAATAATCGCGGAGACCGGAGCTGGACAACACGGAGTCGCTACCGCTACGGCAGCAGCTATGTTCGGTATGGAGTGCGAGGTATATATGGGTGAGGAGGATATCGAAAGACAAGCTCTGAATGTCTTCCGAATGCGCCTTCTAGGAGCCAACGTAATCCCAGTCTCCGCTGGGAGTAGAACCTTAAAGGATGCGATGAACGAGGCAATTAGGGATTGGGTCACTAACGTCGAGAACACCTATTATCTCATCGGCTCTGTCGCTGGTCCTCACCCCTATCCGATGATGGTAAGAGACTTTCAAGCGATAATTGGTAAGGAGGCTAAAGAGCAGATCATAGAGCAGGAAGGGAGATTGCCGGACTATTTGATAGCCTGTGTGGGAGGGGGAAGTAACTCTATGGGACTATTCTATCCCTTCTTCGAGGACGAAGAGGTGAAGTTCATAGGTGTAGAGGCGGGAGGATTAGGTCTGGCCACTGGAAAGCACGCGGCTTCTTTGAAAGCTGGAAAGCCAGGGATACTTCATGGCGCTTTCAACTATGTCCTTCAGGACGACGATGGTCAAATTCTCACCACTCATTCTATATCGGCGGGCTTAGATTATCCGGGCGTTGGTCCCGAACACTGCTATTACAAGGATATAGGTAGAGCTGAATATGTGGCGGTTACTGATGAGGAAGCTTTAGAGGCCTTCCAATCGCTTACCCAGATAGAAGGTATAATTCCCGCCTTAGAATCTGCCCATGCTGTAGCTTATACCAAGAAGTTAGCCCCTGAGCTGGATAAAGACGAGATAATTATAATCAACGTTTCAGGAAGAGGAGATAAGGACGCTTACACGGTAGCTAAAGTCTTGGGGGTGGAACTATGAACAGGATCGATGAGAAATTCGGGACTTTGTTGAGGGATGGAGATAAGGCTCTGATGCCCTATGTAACCGCTGGCTATCCAAGATTAGCCCTTACTAAATCATTGGTGTTAGAGCTGGAGGAGAAGGGAGCAGATATGATCGAATTGGGAGTTCCTTTCTCCGACCCGATTGCCGATGGTCCCACTATCCAAAAAGCCTCCCAAGTTGCCCTAGAGAATGGAACAAATTTGAAGAAGATCCTGGCGGTGGTGGAAGATATACGTCGAGATAGTTCCCTGCCTATAGCTCTTATGAGCTATTACAATCCCATATATGGATATGGCTTAAAGGAATTAGTTCAGGCTGCTAAATCGGTAGGGATCGATGGCTTCATCATTCCCGATCTATCTCCCGAAGAGGCAGGGGAGTTCAAAAGTTATACTGACAAAGCTGATTTAGATTTGATATTCCTCTTAGCTCCTACTAGCTCTCCTCATCGGATGAAGCTATTGACCGATATGACAAAGGGGTTTATCTATTGTGTCTCCTTAACTGGGGTGACAGGAGCTAGAGAATCTTTGTCTAAAGGATTAGAGGAACTAGTATCTAGGATAAGAAGCATCACCTCGAAGCCGATCGGAGTTGGCTTTGGAATATCGACTCCGCAACAGGCAAAGATGGTGGCAGAGTGGGCAGATGGGGTTATCGTAGGTAGCGCGATAATCAGATTGATCGAAAAGGAACGATCCGAAAAGAAGCTTTTAAATTCGGTGGGGAATTTCATCAAGAGTTTGAAGGAAGCGATGATTGGTTGAACGTTCATTCACCTGCCATCTAGGGATTATTAGCGTTGGTTGAGAGAACAATATGCTGATCCGAAGTAGCCGCTCCGATATTTTACTTATTCAATAGCAGGAGGATATAAACATCGCCTATATCACTCTTACTAGTTGCCTACTAAACATTTTATTGCGGCCCAATATCCCTTCCCTTCTGCTCTCTTCTTCTCATAATACATCCTTGATATCTCATTTTTAAGTAGTTTCAAAATTTTTTGTCTGAGATGTTTGAGAGCATATTAGATCTTGAACTTATCTTAGATCACCCTCCCTTAACCCCTCCTGTCTTGGTCCTTGCCGAATTAATAGGACTATTGAAGATTTTTCTCCTGTTAGATCTCGAACTCTCCTTAGATCACCCTCCCCCTTCCCCCTCCCATTGAGGGAGGGGGAACTAAAGAGAGCAGTCTTATCTCAATGTCCCCTCTCCCCTCGTG
>CAZSTA010000102.1:0-3886 GCA_964609495.1 uncultured bacterium
CCTCCCCCAGGGAGGAGAAACTCTTAAATTCTTATATCACCCTTATTTTTGTTTAATGAAGTATTGTTCTGGGTAGGTATTGGCAGGAGTAAGGTAAGGCCAACTGGAAGCAGCCTGCTCAGGAACATTGCGGAAGTTATTCTTCACTATGAAGATCGAAGGAGTGTCCCCTACAGTCCCAATTTGATAGCAGAGTTCCGCCCTCCAGCGGAGGAAGTCCTTAGCTGCTTTAATTCTCTCTTCTTGACCAATTGCTGTCACATAGTTATCGTATAAATTGAAAAGTTTGATGAAATCCTCCGGAGGTGTTTCTCCCTTTTCCCCTTTCGTGTTATACCACAACATCCATTGAGGAGCATTTGCATCCCAATATACAGAGGGGAGAAACTTTTGCGCATTCACTGCAAATGCTGCATCGGTACTCCATACGAATACATCGACAGTGCCCATCTGTGTGCGTTCTTCAAGCAGGTCTCGACTCTCGCTCTTAATAAACACCTTGATTCCTATCTGTTCCCAATAGTCCTTTATCAGCTCACTTGCTTTAATCCACTCAGGGAGGAAGGAACCTACATCAACAGTCAGCAACAGAGTTTCCCCATCAGAACGAAGTCTAAAGCCCTCGGCATCTTTTTTACTTAAGCCTATCTCATCTAATAGGCTATTTGCTTCTTCCGGGTCATATTCAGCATATTTAGCCGCAAATTCTTCTTCGTAATAAGGACTCAAGGAGACAACCGTTGATTGTCTGGACACAGCTATCCCCAAATAACAAAGGTCATTTATCTCCCCACGATCTATGGCCAAGGAGAGGGCGATACGGAACTTTCTATTTTGAAAAAGCTCGCGCAAAACAGGGTCCTTACAATTTAGGTTAGGATGAAGAGTGAAACTAGAGCCGTGGTCTGATACCCATTTCAGAACTCGGTAATCACCTTTCTCTCTGTTTTCCATATAAAGAGGATAGTTTGCCACCATCAGATGTCGACCTTGCATCTCTACCTCGCCACTTACTATCTTCATCCCAACTATTTCCGTGTTTTCCACTATATCCAGAGCGATTCTGTCGATATAGGGAAGTTGATTGCCTTCTGGATCCACCTTATAGTAATATGGATTTCGCCCATATACAACTCTCGTTGGAGTAGCGCTTTCCACTATCCAAGCTGTAAGGTGAGGACGCTCTGTGTCCCATTGCATGAGTGCCCAATCACTATGTGACTTAAACAGCTCATACCAGAATTCAAATTTTTCTTCCTTCATTAACTCTTCCAATTTATCCATTGATGTGTACTTGGGATGAAATTGCTTCAGGTAGTGCTTGGGTTTATCGGTCATATACAGGCCACCACTATCAGCTGTACTTTCCAAAAACAATCCCCAAGGTTCAGCGAAATGAAATCTTATTGTGTAGTCATCCAGTTTCTCTAACTCTCCCCCTTCTTTTATCCACTTAGGCTTAACAGGGGTAAGTTCATCGTTGAGGAGATAGTCCTCATACCAAAACATAATATCATCAGCAGTGAAAGGTTCCCCATCTGACCATTTTATACCTTTTCTTAAATAAAAGGTATAAACCTTCCCGTCTGGGGAAATCTCCCAGCTTTTAGCTATATCGGGGACTAGGGGGTAACCGTCAGCACTCCAGTGGGTAAACCCTGTACTATTCAGGCGTGGCCAACTTACATCGCCAAATGATACAGCTAGTCTATGCCAGGTCCCTCCGTATTGTCCAATCTCCTCCACCGGCTCTATTATCACGGGCTCCTCGGGAAGTCTTTCCTCCACTGGGGGAAGTTCACCTGCTTCCACTAGTGGCTTCAACATAGGAGCTTCGTTATACTCCGTCTCAGCATACAAGGGAACTGAGACAAGCACCAACATAACTACCAGACAAGTAGCAAGTATTAAATTCTTTTTCACTTCTTTTCCCTCCTTTGTAAAATTAGTTTTTTGAGGATATTACTCTTTGCTCGTCTTTATATCTCTTCTGAGTTATGCGGAAAAATCACCTCCTTCCTACTATAATTATACAGTAACCTCGGGCTTTGATGAAGAGCTATTGTAGAACTAAGGTATCAGCACACTAATTACAGCTCTATCACAAAATCAGAAGAAGCTCAAATACTTTTAGTGTTGGAAAGAATGATAAGAAAGTGGCGATAATTCCAGAGATAGGGAATGATCGCTACTGTTAAAGCTAAAACAGCTCTTTGACATACTGAAAAAAATCACCGAAGAGATCTTATCAGAAAAAAAAGGGGCGTCCTTCTTCCCCTCCCCCTGGTCGTTCCCTATCCGATGAGACAGTGGCTCTATCAGCTCTCATGATACTTCTCGCTATACCCTCAAAGGTTGGTCTATCAATCTTCTTCACCAGAAGCTTACTGCTTATCATGATCCTACTTATCGACAACTGCTCGGAGTTAGACTATCTCAGATACCCTCTCGGAGAACACTCAATAATCATTCTCATCATCCGTCAGTCAAAGCCTTCTTAGAGAAGCTCTTACGTCGCCTCCTTACCCGTCTCCTCAACAGTCGTAATCTCTCTCTAATAGCTATAGATATGACTGATATCCCTCGCTCCCGCAAGGATCATCTAGCTAAGTGGGGGAGCTACTTCGGAGGATAATATCTCCTATAGATACAAACTACATCTTATAATTACTAGAGATGGAGTAATAATCGCTTTCTTCTTAACTACGGCGGAGAAGAGGGGATCGAAAATAGCAGGGAAGCTCTTTAATCAAGTGCGAAGATGCTTATCGAGGAGGAAGAGGAGAAGAATGAGAGTGGGAACAGCTGATGAGGGATATGATGCTAATATTGTTTCCAAGACTAACTTTCTATTTGCACTTAGCATCTGAATTATGTATGCGAAGAGTATCCAAATTCTAACTACCCATTTTTAATGCAACACCCAAATACATTATAAACAAAAATGAATGATTTGTCAATTGTTTTTGAAAATGTTCTCATCATTGAAATTATGAGCTTTTATTTTATCTAAAGCAATTCTTGCCGCATCTCGCATATCTCTATCCTCATCTTTTAGTGCCTCTATCAAAGCATCAATTGCCTGTTGAGCCTTTAGCTCCCCTAAAGCTCTAGCTGCTCTAGCCCGCACGTTATTGTCCTCATCCTTAAGAGCTTCGATGAGGGGAGAGATAGCTTGCTCTGCTTTTAGTTTCCCTAAAGCCCTAGCTGCTCTAGCCCGCACGTTATTGTCCTCGTCCTTAAGAGCTTCGATAAGAGGAGAGGTGGCTTGCTCTGCTTTTAGTTTCCCTAGAGCTCTAGCTGCTCTAGCCCGCACATTGCTATCCTCATCCTTAAGAGCTTCGATGAGGGGAACTATCGAGCTTTCTCCGATTTTTGCTAAAGTCCTAGTCGCTCTAGCCCGCACGTTACTGTCCTCATCCTTAAGAGCTTCGATAAGAGGAGAGATAGCTTGTTGTGTCTTCAATTCTCCCAGTGCCCATGCTGCCCTAGCCCGCACGTTACTGTCCTCATCCTTAAGAGCTTCGATGAGGGAGGGAATTGAACTTTCTCCAATTTTCACTAAAGCCCGAACTGCCCTAGCTCGCACATTCCTATCCTCATCCTTAAGAGCTTGAATGAGGGGAACTATCGAGCTTTCTCCCATTTTTACTAAATCCTCAGCCGCGCTAGCTCGCACATCCCAATATTCATCCTTAAGAGCTTCGATAAGAGAGGAGACGGCTTGTTGTGCTTTTAGCTTTCCTAAGGCCCTAGCTGCTCTAGCCCGCACATGCCAATCCTCGTCCTTAAGAGCTTCGATAAGGGGAAAGATAGCTTGTTGTGCTTTTAGCTTTCCTAAGGCCCTAGCTGCTCTAGCCCGCACATGCCAATCCTCGTCCTTAAG
>CAZSTA010000102.1:3986-12394 GCA_964609495.1 uncultured bacterium
TTAAGGGCTTCGATAAGAGGAGAGGTAGCTTGCTCTGCTTTTAACCTTCCTAAGGCCTCAACTGCCCCAGCCCGCACATAACTATCCTTATCTTTAAGGGCTTCGATAAGAGGAGAGGTAGCTTGCTCTGCTTTTAACCTTCCTAAGGCCTCAACTGCCCCAGCCCGCACATAACTATCCTTATCCTCAAGAGCTTTAATAAGAGGAGGTATTGAGCTTTCTCCAATTTTCGCTAAGGCCCGGGCTGCCCTAGCCCGCACATAATTACTCTCATCCTTAAGAGCTTCGATAAGGAAGGGCATTGAGCTTTCTCCGATTTTTGCCAAAGCTCGTGTTGCCCTAGCACGCACATTCCAATCCTTATCCTTGAGGGCTTGGATAAGGGGAGAGATAGCTTGTTGAGTCTCTAGTTCCCCTAGGGCCTGAACCGATTTAGCCCGCACATTCCAATCCGCATCCTTAAGAGCTTGAATTTCAGCAAGAAGTTCTTTTGTTCCCTCATCTCCTATTTTCTCTAAAGCTTCTGTTGCCCTATCGAACACATTTCTATCCTGATCTTTAAGAGCTTGAATAAGGAGCTCTACTGCTCTCTCATCCCCTATCTTGCCTAAAGCTTCGGCTACAATAGATCGGATAGAACTATCCTTATCATTTAGAGCTTGAATAAGGGGCTCTACCGCTCTCTCATCCCCTATCTCTCCCAAAGCTTGCGCTGCTCCAAATCGTATATTCTTATCTTTATCCTTGAGAGCTTTGATAAGGGGCTCCACCGCTGGTTCTCCTATCTTACTTAAAGCTAACGAAGCATATTTTTCAGTAGATTTCTTATCCCGATGTTTAAAAGCTTCAATAAGAGAAGCTATTGCTTTCTCTCCTCCTACTTCAGTCAGTAGTTCTATTACTGATAGTTCTATATTGCCCCTGCTTTTAATTAACTGAATTATCGAATCTACCAATTGATCAACTTTATCAATAGAAATCCTCAAATCGAGTTGATTATGATATTGCCAAACCTTATCCAACAACCCCGGAGGAATCGGATCTTTATATCTCTCGAAACTAATCAATGCCAGCTCGAAATCATCTAATACTTGAGCTATTTCCACATCATTTTCAAATTTATCCTTTATATAATCACGAAATATATCATGATATAGATCCCACTTCTCAACTTTATTTAATTTTCTGATATATCGTGTGTCACCAGATGATAGATGAGTTAGCGCATCATCAATATCTTTTTGAGTATAGCTAAAACCTGTAACTCCTATAGCTTTACATAGTTCTATATTATCCATTGGTCTTACAGCCAATCGTTTTAGTATCTCCTGTTCTAAAGATTTACCATCTCCCAGCACATTCCATATCCTATCGTGAAGTGCTTCTAAGCTGATTTTGCTATACTTACTATAGAAATTCCAATCTAGGTGTTGCTTATTATTCTTATTGAGATCATCCCATAGGATATAACCCAGTAGATTAATATAGTATGGCTCTCCTTTAGTCTTCTCTAAAATATCTTCTTTTACATCATCGTCTATAGTTATATCTGTTCTCTCCATACCCTCCTCTATAATCGAGCTTGTTTCCTCCTCCGAGAGATTTCCTAATATCTGAATCTGAGGAGGGGATATGAAATATCTGTGACTAAGGAAATCAAGATTATATCCTGCTAGGGGAAAACCATTTTCTGGCCTTATACTAAAGATTAATAGAATAGGTAGTTTATCACCTACTATCTTCTTTATCGAGTTTGTTATCACTTCTAGAACACGTCCTAGAATATTCTCAAATCTAGGAAGAAGAAATTCATCAACCCGATCAAAAATTAGTATAAAGATCCTATCTCCTAACTTGTCTTTCTTCTTCAAATCCTCATAAAAGCCTAATATCTTTTCGAAGAAAAACTTAGCTGCGTTTAAATCGTCATCTGGAACTTCTTCCCTTAGCTTTGAGAGATCTGTAGATACATCAAAAGAAATTGGTTGTTCCAATGCAGAAGAAATTTGTGTAGATATAGTCTCTGATAGATTTCTTAAATCTTCCTCTTCAAGCCTCCATTTTACAGGAAGTTTATTAATAAATTCCTTGTAAAGAGAACGAAATAGACTGGAGAAGGAATCATACTCTTTCATATCAGCGAAGATTGCAATAGATTTGTCAGAGCTATCTATCTTTTCAAATTGATATAACAAGCTTGATTTTCCTATCCCAGCTTTTCCCATCACAACCCAACTTTTGAGTTTTTCCCCTTTTCTTGCTTTGTCAATATATAGTCTGAAAGTGTTTATTATCTCTCCACGGCCTACAAAATTATCTTTTGCTGGCTCAAATGGAGTAAAGGGATTTTCCATACTCCCCATCATCCTCCCTAAACTTCTCTTAACATAATCTCGAAAGCGATAGTTCTATATCATCATCACATAAACTAACTATATTATACTCTAATTAAGGCTTGATGTCAAGAATCTGATATCCGCAAATAATCTTTACTTTTCTCTGATAATATGTTATAATCTCTTTAGGATTATAAATTTGCGCGCGCTTGTTTTTCGCTGAAGGTTTTATAAGGAGGAATCTATGATGTTTAAGAGAATGGTCATAGTTAGATTTATCCTTATTTTATTTCTAGTAGCTATCAGCAATCTTCAACTCTTTCCAGCTCTAGCGGCAGGAAGTTCTGAAGAGGCGGCTCTGGGAGTAAAGAATATGGTGGCTAATCCTAAACCTAGTTTTAAGGTTGATATTTGGACGGATAGGGGTGATGGCGCGCTATATAGTAAAGGAGAAGAGATAAAGTTACATTTCAAGGCGGATCGCGATTGTTATGTGATGATCTTCGACCTCACTCCTAGCAGTGAAGTGAAGGTTATATTTCCCACTGAAGGTGATACCAGCGCCTCTATTAAGGGTGGTAAGGTATATACGATCCCTTCGAAAGAGGATAGCTTTAAATTAATGGCTGTTGAACCTGAAGGAGTAGAGGCTTTTAAGATCATAGCCACTAGCGCCCCAATGCAGATTCGGAAGGAAGATCTGATTGAGGGACGCGATGTATTTCCGACAGTTAGAGAAAATGCTCAAAATTTCATCTTTCGTCTCAAGGATGCCTTAGAAGTCCTGCCCTTTGAGGATTGGGCAGAGGATACGCTCTTGATCAGTGTAGGCAGGCTCTCTCTCTTATCTACGGCGCCTGAACCTCTTTCGCCTGCTCCAACTGAGATCGTGGTTCGACCCGAGTTAGGGGGAATATTTATATCCTCAGATCCTTCTGATGCTGATGTATATATAAATGGTAAATATCTAGGAAGGACTCCCTTCGATACAGATAACCTCCTAGCAGGCGAATATCGAGTAAAAATGGTGAAGAGCGGATATTGGAATTGGGAAGAGACAGTTACGATCAGGGAGGAAGTTAAGAGTAGATTGGATATAAAACTAGCTCCTAAGCTAAGTGAGGTAGCCGCGATGGAGGGGGAGGGGATGGAAGTCCAACAGGTTGAAGTTCAGCCCTATCAAGCTACCGGTTCTCTTACTATCACCTCTGAGCCATCTCAATCCGCGGTGTTTCTGGAGGGAAGTTATAAGGGGGAAACCCCTATAAATCTTAAGAATTTGCAGATAGGACGAACTTATCATCTTAGGATATCTAAGATGGGATACAAGGATTGGGAGGCTGATGTTAGTGTTAAGAGAGAACAAACCGAGGTTATCAATGTTAAGCTATTATCTGGGGGATATGAGCAACAATCTAATATAGGTGTTTATAGCGTTGAAAGTGGCGTCTCCCAGGTCATACTTGCTCCTAAATCGGTGAGATCATTAACTGTGAAATCTAATCCTTCAGGAGCGGCTGTATATGTTGATGGCGTTTATATGGGAAGTACCCCTCTCGCTATGACCGGATTCATAGCCGGGAATTACTATACTATAAAGTTGATTAGGAATGGATATGAGAACTGGGAGCGCACGATCGTTATCTATGAAGACGGAGTGGGAGAAGTGAACGCGGAACTTATACCTATCAAAGAGGTACAGGTAGAGGATTATTCCTCCGGTCCTATTCAGCTTGAGCTATACACCCCGGAGTCGGAGATCAGCACGGTAGCCTATCAGCCTTATGATTCTCCCCAAGCCGCCTCGGTTACTATAGATATATCTCAGGTGAGATTGGAGATTATCCCTTCCCCTCGAGATAATCGCTACTGGGGAGCTAAGATAAGTTATAGATTATCACGAGATGCGTTTGTTACCTTTAGTATATATGATTCAGTCAATCGATTGGTAAAAGGTTGGCCCGAGGAATTTCAATCGGCTGGCTCTAATTCTCTGATCTGGGATGGACAGGATAAACGAGGAAAATTCGTAGGTAAAGGTGATTATATATATCGCCTCGAGGCGGTGGATGCCGCGAGTGGAGAGAAGATAAAGACTACGAAGGAGGGGATCTTTCGGATAGGGGATCCCCGCCTTCAGGAAGAAGAAGCCCGAAAGGCTGCTCCTGAGCAAGAATTTCCCTACGCTATGGTCGGCTTAGTCCTTATTGTTCTCCTAGTTCTACTGTTATAGTTCGACTGGCATTCCTGTCCTTAGAGAGGTGGTTATCGCTTCGACCACTTCTACCGCTTTTTTACCTTCCTCTCCAGATATCAAAGGTTCTCGATCCTCCAGCACGCACTTCACGAAATAGGTGATCTCATCCCGCAATATTCCGACTATCTCATTATGAACTGGGGGCAGATAGGTAGTATCTAAGAACCTCTGCAAATCCTTGGTAAAGATCTGAAGTCCCTGATCGCGTATGTGGACAAAGATCGATCCTTCCGTTCCCACTATCTCCAGGCGAGCGTCGAGGGTGGAGATGGACCAATCAGGCATAATCCAAGAGACCTCCAGATTGGCTATCGCTCCATTTTGAAAGCGCATCGTAGTCAGAATAGTATCCTCTACCCCTAAATCAGTTAAGGCTTTAGAGCAAGATTCTGCATATACTTTGGTTATTTCGCTGGCTATACACCAGCGCATAATATCTATGTCATGCACTCCGAGATAGAATAATACCGAGGTTCGTCCTCCGATACGGCGACCATTCGATATCAAGTTATTGCGCCTCGCTACCATATGCACTATATCCCCTAGCTCACCGTTCTGGACTATATCTCTAGCCTGAACATAGCGAGGATCAAAACGCAAGGTATGTCCCACCATTAGTTTGACCTTGGCTTTCTTAGCGGCCTCAATAATAACCTGAGCATCCTGAGAGCTAGTAGCTAGAGGTTTCTCTATAAGGATATGCTTTCCCGCCTCAGCCGCCGCTACGGCTGGTTCGAGGTGAATCTGATCGGAGGTGCAGATGCTAACCGCTTGAATATCATCTCTCTCGAGAAGTTTCCTATAGTCATTATATCCTTCTACTCCCAGATCTCGGGAGATGATATCTACCCTTTCAGGATTTATGTCAACTACTGCTGCCAATTCGCTCGTTGGCATCTGAGATAATATCCTAGCGTGTAACTCTCCCATCTGTCCGACACCGATGACGCCTACTTTCAATCTTTCATAACCCATATATCAGTCCTCCTGTTCTAAGTGGTTTCAAAGAAGTTTCAGGGAGAGTTCTTTAAATCACCCTCCCCTAGCCCCTCCCATCGAGGGAGGGGAAAATAAGAGAGCAGTTTTATCTCAATGTCCCCTCTCCCCTCGTGGGAGAGGGATAGAATGAGGGGGGATACCAAAGAAGTAATTCCAACCAGCCTTGTTTTCCCAAATCATACCCAATCTAAGGCTCTCTGGACTGCTCTCTTCCAATCTAGATAAAGTTTTTCTCTCTCTCCCTCCTCCATCTCAGGAACGAATACCCTCTCCACTTGCCTGACCGCTTCCAACTCCTCGAGCGATTTCCAGTAACCAACTGCTAAACCAGCTAGGAACGCGGCTCCTAGGGCGGTAGTCTCCGAGACAACTGGTCTCTCCACTTTAACCCCCAGGATATCGGCTTGGAACTGCATCAGGAAGTTATTAACTACCGCGCCCCCATCGACGCGCAATTCCTTAAAGTCTGTGCCCGAATCCGCCGCCATTGCTTCCAGAACATCCCTCGTCTGATAGGCGATCGATTCTAACGCCGCTCGGACTATATGCTCCCTCCTGGTGCCTCTGGTTATCCCGATGATAATTCCTCTAGCTCCCATATTCCAGTGAGGCGCGCCTAATCCAGTAAAGGCTGGAACTAGATATATCCCTTCTGTGCTGGGGACCTGGTGAGCCATTCGCTCTGTTTCTGAAGCGGAATTGATTATCTGCAATCCGTCTCTGAGCCATTGCACCGCCGCACCCGCGATGAAGATGCTCCCCTCCAAGGCATAGGTTACGTCATCTCCTAATCCCCAAGCTATAGTCGTTAGCAATCCCTTCTCCGAAGGCACTAGTTGGGGACCGGTATTCATCAGCATAAAGCATCCAGTCCCGTAGGTGTTTTTGACCGATCCTGGTTCAAAGCAACTTTGACCGAAGAGAGCGGACTGTTGATCGCCAGCTATACCTGCGACAGGGATTCCCGCGGATAATCTTCCTATACCGATAGTCTCACCATAGATCCCGCTAGAAGGTTTGACCTCTGGCAATATAGAACGAGGGATATCCAACTCCTCAAGAAGTTGCTCATCCCAATCTAGCTCTTTGATATTAAAGATCATAGTGCGGGAGGCATTGCTATAATCCGTTATATGAGTTTTTCCCCCGGTCAGCTTCCAGATCAACCAAGTATCGATCGTTCCGAATAGGATATCTCCCTTTTTCGCTCTATCCCTAGCCTCGGGAACGTTATCCAAGAGCCACTTGATCTTAGTCCCAGAGAAATAAGCATCAATGACCAAGCCCGTCTTTTCCCTGATAACTTCGCCTAATCCTTCAGCTTTCAACTCCTGACATATAGGAGCAGTCCTTCGACATTGCCAGACGATCGCCTTGTAGATCGGCTCACCAGTATTCTTATCCCACATAAGGGTTGTCTCTCGTTGATTAGTGACCCCTATAGCTTCGATATCAGCTCCTGATATATCGGCTTCCATTATAGCCTCATTTATTACTGCCCTGGTAACCTGCCATATCTCCTCGGGATCATGTTCCACCCAACCCGGTTGTGGGTAATATTGGGTGAACTCTCGATAGGCTTTAGCCGCTATCTTCCCTTCTCTATCGAAGATTATAACAGTACTTCCAGTCGTGCCTTGATCTATGGCTAGTATATATTTATCGGGCAATGAAAGCAACCTCCTTCAAAAATCGGCTTAAATATAACTGTCAGTCAATTAATCACATTATATTATGTTATAAGAACGATGTCAAGGGTTATCATAAAGATCATCCCTCTTTGAAGGAAATTTTTCAAAAGAAAGAGTAGAAATATGAACTCAAGTCGGAGGGGGGAAATGTTTGATATACAGAATAGTGAGATATGATTGTTGAAAATATTTATTTTTATGGTATAATTATGGATAATCGGAGAAGTTTGAAATGTTTCTCGAAACAATAAAATATAAAGGAGTTAATCACAGTGAAAAATAAAAAGTTGGGTAGTATGGCTGTGGGGACAGTTATTTGCGTTTTGGTAGTCATTGCACTTGTCTTGGGAGCGCTTCCCCTCTCCGCATCGCCAACAGAAGAAGATCAAGAAGCCCTACAAATGATTTTAGCAAATGTTGGAATCAAAGAAGCAGACTTGAAAGTTTATAAGGATTTAAATGCCTGGAGATTTGGAGGGGGAAATAGTATTGCATATGAGTCTGGCAGGATCATCGCCCTAAGGATTAAGAAATCCGAATTTAATGATCTGAAGTTGGTAGCTCCTCTAACCAATCTTCAAGGACTCGATCTAGGGGATAATCAGATAAGCAAGATAGAAGGTTTGGAGGAGTTGACCAATCTTCAAAGACTCTATCTAGTAGATAATCAGATAAGTAAGATAGAAGGCTTAGAGAAGTTGATTAACCTTCAAGAACTCTCTCTATGGGAGAATCAGATAAGTAAGATAGAAGGTTTAGAGAAATTGACTAATCTTCAAAGACTCGTTCTAGCAGGTAATCAGATAATCAAGATAGAAGGCTTAGAGAAGTTGACTAACCTTCGAGAACTCTATCTAGGGGAGAATCAGATAAGTAAGATGGAAGGTTTGGAGAAGTTGACTAGCCTTCTAACACTTGCTCTGAAAGGGAATCAGATAAGTAAGATAGAAGGTTTGGAGGAGTTGACCAACCTTCAGTGGCTCGATCTAGAAGAGAATCAGATAAGTAAGATAGAAGGTTTGGAGAAGTTGCCCAACCTTCGAACACTCATTACACTCACTCTAAGGGGGAATCAGATAAGTAAGATAGAAGGTTTGGAGGAGTTGACCAATCTTCGAACACTCT